>JASFQO010000255.1:0-4728 GCA_050115405.1 Bacillota bacterium | reverse complement strand
CGCGCCCACAGGGTTACCGGATATCCTTTTTCCGCGCAAATTTTGGCCAGAGCCGTGCCCCAACCGCCTCCACCTATTACAGCTATCATCGCTTATTAGCATCCTTTCTATTTTTAAATATAAAACGGTTTTCTTCTTTGCGAAACAAACGGCCAATATTGGATTTGTGCCGATAAATCGCTAAAACGGCTAAAATAATTGCAAAGAGCAATTTTTGCAATGCGCCGCCATACAAAAAAAAGACTGTCAACGGATATACGACTACCGCAACAATTGAAGCCAATGACACAAAACCGCTTAATAAAAATAAAATCAGCCAAACCGGCAACAAAATGATCAGTGTCAATGGCGTCAGCGCGATCGCCACCCCCAAAGAAGTAGCGATTCCCTTCCCGCCTCGAAATCGGGCTAAAAAAGACCAATTATGACCGGTAATCACCGTTATTCCGGCCAACACTCCCAGATCGATTCCATAGGCCTCGCCCAGTATATTCCCAAAAATTACGGCTATAATCCCTTTTAACATATCACCGGCCAATACGAGCGAACCATAGAAAAAGCCCATACTCCTGCAGACATTGGTAGCCCCAACATTGCCGCTTCCTTGTTCCCGCACATTGACCTTTTTACAACGGGCGACAATCTCCCCGCTTAAAATGGAACCAATCAGGTAACTGAAAATAAGCGTCCCTACAATTTTCAAAACTTCCAAAATACTAATCCCAACTTTCTTTTGGATGTATTTCGCCCTAACGTTCATGCCTTGCTGCGCAGGCACAAGACTGTGAGTGTAAATTACCTGACGGTAATTTTCACCCTAACTTCCGTGTTTACACTGAGCTCGCAAACACAACCCGTGGAGCGTAAATTGCCTAACGGTAATTTTCACCCTACTACTTCGCTTTTAACTGAAATCTAATTGGCGTTCCAATAAACCCAAATTGCTCCCGTACTTTATTTTCCAGATAACGGCGATAAGAGTCGGCCAAACCGTCCGGATCATTAACCGATAACAAAATGGTGGGCGGCTTGACTTTGATCTGCGTTGCATAAAAAATCTTAAAAATCCGACCTTTATAGGACGGCGGATTATGCATCATTACCGCATCCGCGATTATCTGGTTTAACCGTCCGGTAGAGATCCGATACAAATAATTATTCATGACGAGGTTAATTGTTGCGCCAATTTTATTGACGCGCTGTCCGGTTTTGGCCGATACAAACAGCAAGGGCGCATAGTTTAAAAATTCGAGTTCTTCCCGGATTTGTCCCTCATAAGTCGCTGCCGTTTTGGAGTCTTTCGCAATCAAATCCCACTTATTGACCAAGATCAGACAGGCTTTCCCGGCCTCTTTGATAATTCCGGCAATTTTTAAATCCTGATCGACAATTTTTTGAGTCGCATCCAACACTAAAATCACCACATCGGAACGGTCCACCGCCCGTAATGCCCGGACCACGCTATAATATTCCACCGCCGCCGCCACTTTGGACCGGCGCCGGATTCCCGCCGTATCAACTAACAAATAGTTAGTATCATTGATGGTCAGCGGCGTGTCAATCGCATCGCGGGTGGTCCCCGGGAGGTCGCCGACAATTACCCGGTCCTCCCCCAGCAGGGCATTGACCATTGAAGATTTGCCAACATTGGGCCGGCCGACAAAGGTGACCCGAATTTGTTGGTCAACCGCCGCTTCAGCTTCTTCCGGGACCCGACTTAAAGCGGCATCAAGCAAATCGCCGATGTTTAAAGCGTGTTCGGCGGAGATCCGCACCGGTTCGCCCAAACCCAGCGCATAAAACTCCGGGTCAAGCGGTTTGTTGAAATCTTCCGTTTTATTTACCACCAGTACTACCGGTTTTTTCGTCCGCCGCAACAGGTCGACGACCTGATAGTCCAAGGCAGTCAAAGATTCCCGGCCGTCGACCACCATCAACAAGGAGTCGGCTTCTTCCAAGGCAATCTCTACTTGTTTGCGGATTTGAGTCTGAATCTGATCCGCTTCGTCAGTTAAACCCCCGGTATCAATCAGGATAAAATCCCGCCCCAACCAAGTGGCGGTTGTATATAACCGGTCCCGGGTCACTCCCGGACTGTTTTCCACGATTGCCAGCCGTTCCCGGGCAATACGGTTAAATAAAGTTGATTTGCCGACGTTGGGACGACCGACAATTGCAATTACTGCTTTTCCCAATGATTATCCATTCCTCTCTATCAACCATTCTAAGAAGGCGCTCGCCCGGGTCGGGACGATCGCGATCCGTTTGGGTTTCACCATTTCGGCCAAACCGGCCGGGTCCAGGCCGTCCAGAAAAAGCGTCTCCCCTTGTTTTAAAGTAATTTCCGGGATCAAATAAAGCGGATTATCACTGCCGGTATCGGCATTAATGGCCTCCGTCAGATCCCGCCCTGTCAATAAGCCGGTCACTGTAACGGTTGGCCCCAAAAAACGATTTGCAACGGGCAGAACGCGCAAGTTTAAATTCGGTGTCCCGTCAGCCACCAACGCTAATAATTCCCGCCACATCCCCGTCGCTGATTCACCGGTGATAATTACCGCATTTAACTTGATTTGGGCCAAAGCGGCCTCATTTTCGCGGTGAAATTGCTGAAATTCCTCACAAAACCAACGGATCAGGCCGATCCCGTTATCCAATTGCAGATAATCTTCATACTCCGCATCCGCCGGTATTGTCCGACCCGCCAAGACATACCACTCATCGGCCGCAAATACAAAACGAGTCCCCAGTTTGGCAAGGTATTTTTGTTGATAAGCCGTGATCCGGTCCACTACAATACCGGCTGCGGCGGCGGTAAACGGTCGCAAACTATAAAGACGCTCCCGATGTCCGGTTAAGCCAACCGGCACTATTGCCAAACTAGCCACTTCCGGCCACAAACCAGCCAAGTCGGCAATGGTCCGTTCCAAAACCGGACCGTCATTGATTCCGGGACAAATTACCGCCTGAGTATGGACGGTGATCCCCGCCGCTTTTAAACGGCGCAACTGGTCCATAATCGCCCCCGCTGCTTTTGAACCGAGCAGACGCCTCCGGACCATTGGCGCGGTAGCATGGACCGAAATATATAAAGGGGAGAGCCGCAGCCGCTCAATTCGCTGCCACTCCGTTTCCGTGAGATTGGTCAACGTGATATAGCAACCATCTAAAAACGACAGCCGGTAATCGTCGTCCCGGACATATAAGGATGAGCGTTGCCCTGCCGGAAATTGATGGACAAAACAGAACAAGCAATGGTTGGCGCAAAGATGGATGCCATCAAAAACTGCTGTTGCAAAAGACAGTCCCAGCGGTTCATCCTCTTCTTTTTCAAACTCAATTTCCAATACTTCGCCGGATTTTTTTTGCACTGTTAAAACCAGTTCACCCGCGGCGCTAAGATAGAGAAAATCGAGATAGTCCAATAACGGGGTCCCGTTAATCGCCAATAACTGGTCGCCGGGTTCCAACTCCAATTCCGCTGCAATGCTGTCGGCTGTTACCCCCTGGATTTTTGCTCCACAAGTCGCCATATCATTCTCCCTGCGAATGCTAGATTCGCTTTTGCGGCGGTTAAATCCTGCATAATGTTAGTATTATTTCCCACTGATTTAAAGTATATTTAAGATTTAACTGGAAAAAATATTAACGATTTTAATCCGGGTAAAGGGGGTGAATCGATGGATTGGCTAAGGACTATCGTCCGATTTGTAGTTGCGGCTTTAGTACTCATGTTTATCGGGGTGATTGTTCCCGGATTTAAAGCGCTCAATTTTACCAGTGCTTTACTGGCAGCGATTGTCATTGCGGCAGTCAGTTACTTAATTGAATTGGTTTTAGGCCGGGACATATCGCCTTACGCGCATGGAGTGGTTGGTTTTTTGGTTTCGGCCGTCGTGATCTATATAACGCAATTTATCGTACCGGGAATGGCGGTTTCCGTAATTGGCGCGTTACTTGCTTCGCTGGTAATCGGATTAGTTGATCTGTTTGTGCCGACCAAGGTGAAATAGTGGTGAGCGCTAACGGCTCACCACTCGTCGCTCGTCGTTCGTCGCTCAGAAGTTCGCAAGAGATAATACCATGCCTTAAGAAGGTTTCTAGTCTTGAGCGCGCTGACTTTGACAATCTCGTCGTTCGCCTTTCGTCGCTCGAAGCAACCAAAATCGTATAGCCGTTCCAAAACATCCGGCGCCCCGACAAACCCGCGAGGGTTTCAATAATCCGAGCGACGAGCGACGAACCACGAGTTACAAGAACGGCCAACAGCCGTTCTAAAACAACGCCAACTGGTCGGTTTCGGACATGCCCTCAAGACAGCCGTGTTTTTGCAAAACTTCGATAACCGCGGAACTAATCCGGCCCCGGGTTTTTAAGTCTTCAATTGATAAAAACGATCCTTCTTCCCGGGCGGCCGTCAAGGAATTCGCGGCGTTCTCGCCCATCCCCTGCAGGGACGCCAACGGCGGCAACAACTGCTTGTCGCCGATGATCAAGAAACGATGGGGATGGGAACGGTAAATATCCACTCTTGCAAAGCGAATCCCGCGTAACATCGCTTCCAATACCAATTCCAGGATGGTGTCCAAATTTTTCTCTTTTTGAGTGGCGTCATTGCCTTTCTGTTTGATCGCTTCCCTGGTCTTGCGCACCCGCGCTTCGCCGCCGACCACGATATCGGCGTCAAATTCATCGGCGCGGACTGTGAAATAGGTGGCATAATAGGCG
>JASFQO010000254.1:0-4736 GCA_050115405.1 Bacillota bacterium | reverse complement strand
ACCATCTATATGCTGCCCCTATTATTGCTCTTTCTCTATGGGGAGAATTACTTAATCGAGGGTATCGAATTGTCAGGCTTAAAAGGATGATTGCAACAAAAAATATTTTTCAGAGGGAAATTAATGAATGTTACTAACAAATCGATTGAAAATGACAAAACCCATCTGAAGAAAATAAGCGGCAAGGCACTGATTGGTTTTTTTGTGGGAATGTTGGTTTTAACCTTTTTTTCAAGGACGATTAATAACCTGACAATCCCACGGGTTAAAGTCGCAAAACCAAAAAGCGGCGCTCTGGTCAAAGAAATTCGCGGTGACGGTTTTGTTGAAGCTTGCGAGGCTTATAAAGTTTTTCATCAAAATTCGGATGCCAAGGTGGAGTATTTAGCTGTCCATATTGGTGACAAGGTTAAGAAGGGGCAAGTGCTACTCGTTTTAGACACCAAACAATTAACCG
The DNA here is from genome assembly GCA_050115405.1 of Bacillota bacterium. Classification (GTDB taxonomy): domain Bacteria; phylum Bacillota; class UBA4882; order UBA8346; family UBA8346; genus DATCLA01. The sequence goes on along the minus strand of JASFQO010000254.1, from coordinate 4,279 downwards.
TTGAGTTGCAAAGACAACTAAAGCGCTATGAAGCCGGTGCTATCACTTATGATCAAATGCTTTACCAAGTGGCCCGGTTTGACCAAACTGCTCAAGTGGCTAAAATAGAACTGGCCCGGTTAACAGTCATTGATAAAAAACGGAAATTGGGACAATTAAAGGTACTTTACCATGAAGGGGCCGAATCACTGATTAATTATCAACAGGCGGAACTGGACCTCAAAGAAGCGGAAAAAGAGCACATAGTGGAAACCGCAGTTCTGGAAGAACAGATCAGCAATAATAAACTGTTGTTAAAAGATAGCGTTTTTGTTGCTCCGTTTGACGGGATTGTTACTGAGGTTAATTGTGAGTGGGGGGGCTTGGTTAACAGTTCAAAAAGGCCGTTGGTTAAGGTTGCCAACAACACTAACGGCTTTGTTTTTAAGGCGACCATTGACAGTTCGAACGCAAAGTATCTGGCAATTGGGGATCCGGTCCAAATTATTTTACAAGTGCTGAATGAGAAGACCCTCAAAGGTGAATTGGTTGCTATCCATGATAAATCCGATTTCAATGATGAAGATCAAGATGTAGACCAAAACGATAATCAAAATAGAGATCAAAAAGAGCTGACGGTGAAGTTGCCCCGGGAATTAAAGCTGTCGGGTGGAGAACATGGCGATATTTGGATTAATAAAATGGCCGGATTTTATAGTTTTTTAGTACCGCTTTCCGCTGTGGGAGAGGACGATCAAGGGGCTTTCGTTTGGTCGGTAGAAGAACGCCAGGGTTCACTCGGTAATGAATATTACGTGGTTAAAACGAGAATAACTGTTGACGATAAGGATAATTTTATGGCTGGGGTGGCCACCGGCATTGAGCCCGATATCGGGATTGTGGTGGAAACATCGAAAAAATTAAACGATGAAAGTCGAGTTATGATTGATGCTTTCGAATAGGGGCCCAAAACTCAACACGGGGATGTTGTTGTTATACGGCGGGATTTTCCTACTACTATTGGGTATAAGTCTGGGAAATGGCCTGGATGAGCAGTTGGTCGCCGGCAGGGGTTATTATGGGACGCAGCAAATTACGGCCCGAGTCAGAGATCCGGAAGCGCCAAGCCGGTCGGAATGTTATTTTACGCCGGATGAGGTTGAAAAAGTCGGACGTTACTTTCAAACCGGCCAATTCGTCTATTTCGCCCAAACCCAACAACAAATATCCGGTAAATTTGATTCGATCAAAGCTAAATTGGTTGGAGTAAACGGTTTATATCCCCAATTGAACAGCAGCGTTTTTACTCAGGGCAGTTTTTTTTCGCGGGAAGCGGTTGACCGCGCGGATACGGTAGCGGTAATTGATGATACTTTAGCGCGAGAGTTATTTGGTTCGGAAACAGTGGCGGGATTGACCCTGACTATTTTAAAACGAAATTTTAGAATTGTCGGCATAAAAAGGACCGATCATTCGATCATTCATGGGTTAACCAACAGTCAAACCGGCAATGTCTATTTGCCGTTCAAAACATTGATTAGGCTTTTCCCGGAAGTAAAGATTGATTATTTCCAGATTAGGACTGAAGACCGTGGTACGGTTGGAGAGAATAGCAACCAACTGACCACCGCTTTGCGGGTTTTGGGCAAAGCGCCCGATGCGTACCAACTGGTTGATTATAATATTGAACATATGTTGTTAACCCAAAAGCCCAAACTGACTTTATTCGTGTTCGGTCTAACCGTTATTTGTGGTTTTTTGAAGCTTTGCGGTTCTCAAGTAAGTGAATCCTATCGACTGCTGCGCAGGTCGCTCAAAACAGAATACGCGCTGGAGATTATCAAAAAAAATGCCGGTTTTTTCGGGAAGTCGGGTTTACTGGTCGTTTTGACCGGTCTTGCTATCATATTGATTTGGAATAGTATTAGCTTTGCCTTATATATCGCTCCGGAGTACATTCCGGAGGAGTTGAACGATGTCGCTTTTTATCAAGGCCTGTTTAAGGAGAAGATAAAAGAAAATGTCGCCAAGTTAGGCAGTCCCATTCCCGATGCCGAATTAACTTTTAACACGATTCGAAGCATATCTAATTGGGTTTTTTTGGTAAGTAATGGCTTCGGCTTGATTTTTTTGTATGGCGGGCTGTTTTTAGTGCGAAAACAGGAAATCAGTGACCGGAGTCTGTTGTATTACAGTATATTTTTAGTGGCGGGGACAATAATCACCGGTACGTTAACCGCGATAGCGGGTTTGCCCGGTAAGTTCGAAGTTCGTCCGCTGATTTTGTTTTGGTTATTAATTGCCGGAAAAAGATTTGGTTTAGTATTGCCAAAAATAATAAGTAAAAGGAGTAAGGGACGATGTTCAAGAGCCTAAGAGGTATTGCATTGGGAATGATGATTGGTTCCATAATCATGTTTAATTTAGCTGGCGATTGTATTGCGGCTAAAGCCAAAAAGAAAATCTATATCTCACATTGTGGCGCCTTCAACAGGAATTATATTAATACGGCCATCGCCAAGTTTAATAAACGTCATCCTAATGTCCAAATAAAAGTGACCCAATATTTTACAAAAAAAGATTACCGTAATGGAGCTTACGCAGCATACCTAAAAGTCCTCAATACCAAACTAATGACCGGTCGGAAGGCGGATATCGTTTATCTTGATGATTTACCCTATCGTAAATATATTGAAAAAAACTGTTTTGTCGATCTAGGGCTATTAATTAAAAATGACCGGAATTTTAATTTCAATGATTATCAGACAAACATTTTGAACGGATGTAAAGTTAAGGGGAAACTTTACACCTTGCCGGTAAAGTTTTCGTTTGATGTATTGGCGGGCAATCAAAATATTTTGAAACAAAAATCGATTGTGATTCATGAAGGTAAATTAAATTTAAATGACTTGGTGGCAGTTGCCCAAAAGGTAACCGAAGATTTCAATCAAGATGGCAAGATCGACCGTTGTGCCCTAACGTATTTGAAACCAAGATTTGTGTTGCCCTATATCAATGCTTTTATAAATCCGGAAACCAGACAAGCGCGTTTTAATTCCCGGAAGTTTATTAAATTTTTAAATAACGCAAAAATGTTAAATGATCAAAAGTTAACGATGCCGCCAATGTCGGATAACGATACCCTGGATGCCGTGAACCGAGGTACGATAGTTTTCATTGACTTTACGATCGACAACTATTGTTCAATCAGTGTTCTTAAGGGGATATTTAACGGGAAGGTTGAATTGTTTAATTTTGCTCCGAATGGTAATCAAGGGTGGTTTTCGTGCGATAATGATCTTTATGCTATCTCACGAAAAACTCAATATAAGCGCGAGGCCTGGCAATTTTTAAAATTATTACTTTCCGAAGAGATCCAAAGTGAGCTTAGCGGTTTGGCGGTTAACAAAAAAGCGCAACAGAAATATGTCGGCCGGGTCATGGGTCAAAAGATGAATGGTTCAATTAACGGTAGAAATATGGTATTTGATCCACTTAACCAAAAAGATGTTGATCGGATTAGCCGATTAATTCGAAAATTAAAGACTAATTACTACTTTGATACCACGTTAAGCTCATTGATAAAAAAAGAGTTGACGAAGTTTTTTGATGGAAAAAGAACTGCCGCGGAAACTGCTAAGATACTTCAGAATAAGGTGAGTATTTATTTAAGCGAATAAAAAAACCAGCATAATTGCTTGAAATTAGGCAATTTATAGACTATAATAAATTGTAAACATAATCCAAAGGGGGGAAATAATGAAAACGAAATTGTTTTTGTGTTTGCTGGGAAGCCTGTTAATGGGGTTGGTACTTACAAGTAGCGCCGGCGCCGTACGTTGTAAGTTCGAACCAATCGTCTCCACGGACTGGTTACAGACGCATAACGGTCAGTCGGATTTGGTGATTATCGACATCCGCAGTGCCGAGGAGTACGAGACGGAACATATTGCCAACGCCGTTAACATACCGTTTGTAGTCCCCTATTCCGCCTGGAGCGACATGAGAAACGACCTATTGTTGGAATTGCCGGGAGAGTCGGATTTATTTGAAACAATCGGGTCTTGTGGGATAACCCGAAATTCACGAGTGGTAATCGTTCCTTCGGGTCCGGCCGAACCGCAATACCCCCTCGCCGGCGCTACCCGGGTTGCTTTGACACTCATCTATGCCGGGATCAAAAAGGTAGCGGTTTTGGACGGCGGGTACGCCAAATGGCTGGCGGAGGGTAAGCCGGTAACCACCGCAGTTCCTGTGATAAGCGCTCAAACCTACCGGGGCAAAGTAAATGACAGGATCT
>JASFQO010000253.1:0-4744 GCA_050115405.1 Bacillota bacterium | reverse complement strand
CTTGGAGAAGGTCATTCAACGCGGCAAACCGTTGGTGATTATTGCCGAGGATGTTGAGGGCGAAGCCCTGGCGACCTTGGTGGTCAACAAACTCCGCGGCGTGTTAAATGTAGTTGCCGTCAAGGCCCCCGGTTTCGGCGACCGCCGCAAGGCGATGCTCTCCGATATCGCCACTGTCACCGGCGGCCAGGTGATCTCCGAAGAGGTAGGAATGACTTTGGAGAACGCTAGCCTGGAATTGTTGGGGTCAGCCCGTCAGGTGAAGGTCACCAAAGAAGAGACGACTATCGTAGACGGTAAGGGCGCCGCGCAGGAAATTAAAAACCGGATTGCCCAAATCAAGGTGCAAATTGATGAGACCACTTCCGATTATGATCGGGAGAAGTTACAAGAACGTCTGGCGAAATTGTCCGGAGGCGTGGCTGTAATCCAAGTGGGCGCCGCTACCGAAACCGAGATGAAAGAGAAGAAACACCGGATTGAAGACGCGCTGTCCGCCACGCGGGCGGCGGTTGAGGAAGGCGTGGTCCCGGGCGGTGGCGCGACCCTGTTGCAAATCGCCCCGGCGCTCGACAAATTAAGCGAGAGCGGCGACGTGGCTACCGGTATTGCCTTGGTGCGGAAAGCTTTGGCCGAACCGTTACGGCTGATCGCCAACAATGCCGGGATGGAAGGTTCCGTAATTGTGGAGAAGGTCAGCGGCTTGGAATTCGGCAAGGGCTTTAACGCTTTGACCGGTGAATATGTGAACATGGTTGAATCCGGGATCGTTGACCCGGCGAAAGTTACCCGCAGCGCCCTGCAAAACGCTGCCAGTATCGCGGCCATGTTGCTGACCACCGAAAGCCTGGTGGCGGACATCCCCGAGAAAGAAAAACCGATGCCCGGCGGGATGCCTGGTGGTGGCATGCCCGGCGGAATGGGCGGAATGGGCGGAATGGATATGTAAGATCAAGAAACCGGTTGCGGCTCGGTTTCCACCCGTCAATAAAAATGGCACTTACGCAGAGCGTAAAGTGTCATTTTTTTGGGTACCGACAACTCGGCTAAAGATGGTTTTAAATAATAAGTGATAGATAAGTGCAGTTTTCAGGAGCACTTTTAGGTGTGGCTAGTATTACGGCCTTATAGGCCTTGGGCAAGCCACCCGTTATACGGGTGGTCTTGACTGCGGCGACTTCCTTTTCATTGTGGTAATAGACATCTCCCAAATCGGCAGATTTATACAAACAGACACGGAAGTTAATGTTAACGTTAAGTATCATTTTTGCAAGTCATTCTGAAAGTCCATGTCACTTTTTCACCGGCTGAAAAAGTGACATGGACTTTCAGTTATTCAGCGAAGTTGAGATTTTAAATCATTGATAATTTTCCAGTCTCTGCTTACGGCTAGAAGGGCCGGGAATCCTGAGCCAAAATAACCTCTATGTCGGCGGGCTGCAGGCGGAGCATTTGCGGGTCATCGCCGCGGTGAATGCGGAATTTCCGTTAGGCATTGATCTGATCTTGGTTTGCGGCAATCAATTTAGCTGTTTGCCGCGGACTACCACTATTGAAATGAGGCGGGCTGTCTAATGGGTTATGTTGCAGTCAAGGGCGGAGCCGCGGCAGTGCTTAACGCCGAAAAGCTGGCTAAATATTACCGGTTGAAGAATCGGAGTAAACTGCTGGAGGTCGAGCAAATTCGGGATCAATTACGTTTGGCGGTGGACCGGGTGATGTCCGAAGGTTCTTTGTATGCCCCTGATTTGGCGGCGTTGGCTATCAAACATTGACCAAGGATGCGACGGAGTGGTTAATGCGGTCAATCTCCGAAATTTATTGGTTCGGACCACTGGCGTGGCCACGACTTATCGGACGGAGGAAGCGACCGTCATTCAAACCCGCCATCGGATTCCCGAGCAACCGTTGACTGAGGAGCAAATTCTGGTTCTCCAGGTGCCGTATCCGGAGCCGCTGCGGATGGTCGAGCCGTCTGAGATCAAAACCCGGCAAATGCATGGCGAGAATGATTACAGCCTGACCTGGCTGGACCTTTACGAACGGGTGGTCAAATGGGGTGAAATTACGATTGGCGCTTCCTATCCGGTATTGGTGAACGACCGGTTTGTGATGAGTCCTTCGCCGATCCCCCGTTGGGATTTGCCTAAATTGGATATGGCTGAGACTTTATATCTGTTTGGCGCCGGCCGGGAGAAACGGATTTACGCCGTGCCGCCGTATACCAAGGTGAAACCGCTGGAATTTGAGGATTATCGCTTCCGGGTTGAGGACTTCTCCGGGCAACAGTGCCAACGTTGTGGCAGTACCAATAGCTATTTGGATGAGAATTACAATGCGGTTACCGGAGAGCGCGTCTATACCTGCTCGGATTCGGCTTATTGCGAGGCGGTGCTCCGGAAACGTCAGGAGGAAAGCAAGTCATGAATTATTGCCAACAAAACCGGATTTTACGGGTGAAAAATCTGACCAAAATCTATGGCCCGGGTTGTCCGCAATGTATTGAGCTGACGGGGCCGGCATTTAATAGTAACCAATGTCCGGTTTGCGGGTCAATCGTGGCCTGCGCGGCGATTTAAAACAGAAGGGTTCAACCATGGTCGGAATCTTTCATGATCTGGAATTAATGCGTCAGATTGCCGATCTGAAGTTGTCGATGCTTGATGGGGTGCTGACGGCGGTGGCCTAGTAAATCGACTTTAAATAAGATAATTATAGCGGGGGATAGCAAATGGAAGCAGTCGTGGTACGCGAAGCAACGCTTAATGATTTGGCTGCCATTGTGGCCTTGTTGGGACAATTGGGGTATTGGGACGGACCGGATCAAGTAAAAATTCGGCTTGCGAAAATTCAGGCTCAATCCGGGCAGCATAAATTGTTGGTTGCTTGTATTGGCGAGCAAACGGTTGGCTTAATGCATTTACAACTTCGGACGACGTTAATGGATGAACCGGGGCTGGAAATTGTCTCGTTGGTAGTCGCTGAAACCAGGCGGAGTCAGGGGATTGGGCGGTTATTGGTTCAAGCCGCCGAAAACATCGCTAAAGAAGTGAAGGCTTCGTTAATTATGCTTTATAGCAATCAAAAACGCGAAAAAGCGCATCAATTTTATCTGCGTCACGGCTTTCAGATGAAGAAGGTTGCGGTGATGCTCCAAAAGTCGTTGTGATCTGAGCAAGTTAAGTGGGACTTCCTTAATCGGCAAGGAAAAATGTGGTTTTAGGTATCGGTTTTGTTAAATTCATAGCTAAAGGTTTGACACTTTTTGAATTATTTGTTAATATAAAAACTAATAAGTATTTTGTATACACGATGGAATGGCGCTAATTAAATTATAGTGGGAGTGCATCTAGGGTTCCACCAGGTTTGACCGGGGTTGGTCCGAGCGATGCAAGACGGGTTACCGTTACACCCTTGGGAAAAAAGCCCAAGGAAGGAGTCTCACCGGCTCTTTCCCCGGGCTTTTTTATTTTCTAATTTACGTTTGTTTTATGGAAAAATTGGTCGGAAAAAATTAATGGCAACAAAAATATAAAAAGGAGGAATGCAAATGCCACGGATTTATGGTGAACGAATTATGCTCCGCGAGTATCAAAAGGAAGATTTGGAATCGATCCGGCAATGGGTAAATGAGCCGGAGGTAGTGGATAATCTTTCGGACATCTTTTTATACCCTCATACGTTAAACCAGACCGAAAATTTTTTAAATTCCAAGCTAAACGATAGTAACACCACAGGTTTTGTAATCGCCGACTCCAAAACCGGAGAATATATCGGACAAATTGACCTGATCGAAATCGACTGGAAAAACCGTTGCGCCATTTTGGGGGTCGTGATTGGCGACGCCGCAAAGCGGGGGAAAGGCTATGGGACGGAGGCGATTTTGTTGCTGGAAGACTTTGCATTTAACCGGTTGAATCTGAATAAGCTGGAACTGAATGTGCACGATTATAACACTCGGGCCTATCGCTGCTATCTAAAGTGTGGCTTTAAGGAAGAAGGCCGGTTCCGGGAGAAATTCTTTATTGGCGGCCAATATACGGATATGATTGCGATGGGGATTTTAAAGCGTGAATATGAAGTATTAAAAGGAAAGCTGTAAATTTGCAATTTTCTAGACCATGGGCGGGCTAAAAAAGGCAGTTTGTGGTTCTTGGCATGGCGGATTAATCATGTAAAGATAGACTTAGAAGGGGACTGCGTTGACGTCATGCGGTTTCAAAAAAAAGTCTGAGGAGGAATTGCCATGAACGAGTTTGCAAAACGGATGGGAAAAGTGCATCGCTCCTTTGTCAGGGAGATTTTAAAGGTAACCGAGGACCCGAAAATTATTTCTTTTGCAGGCGGGTTGCCCAATCCGAAATGTTTTCCGGTGGAACAGGTAGCGGAGGCGGCTGCGAAAGTATTTGCCGCAGCAGGCCAAAATGCTATGCAATACAGTACTACCGAAGGATTTTTGCCACTAAGAGAATGGATTGCCAACCGTTACCGGAAGCGTTTCGACATGGCGGTCGACCCTGAAGAAATCATGATCACTAATGGTTCCCAACAAGGACTGGACTTAATCGGAAAAGTCTTTCTGGATGAGGGGGACCGGGTTTTATTGGAAAAGCCGGCATACTTGGGGGCAATTCAGGCTTTTAGTATTTTTCAGCCGGAGTTCCGCCATGTTACCCTGGAGGGTGACGGAGCCGACTTGGACCAGTTGCAACAGTGTCTGGCCATCGACCGACCTAAACTATTT
>JASFQO010000252.1:0-4746 GCA_050115405.1 Bacillota bacterium | reverse complement strand
AGTAATTGAAGACCCGGATGAAGTTGATCGGGAGCTGGTGGCGCCAAAAGTGGGGATCGTCAGCCAAACAACTCAGGAGAGCGCCGCTTTTAACCGGGTAGTTGGCGCGATTGTGCCTTATGCAAAAGAATGTCGCATTTTTAACACCATCTGTTTAGCTACTGCCCGGCGCCAGCAAGAAGCCGCCGAATTAAGCCGTCAGGTTGAGCGGATGATTGTGGTGGGCGGTAAAAATTCAGCCAACACGCGCCATTTGGCCCAAATTTGCAGGAGCGGCGGTACTTTGACCTATCAGGTAGAAGACGCCGCCGAGTTGCAGACAGGTTGGTTTGCCGGGGTTAGCCGGATTGGAGTCACCGCCGGGGCATCGACTCCGGATGCTCAAATATTTTCAGTAGTAGAAAAAATTAATCTTTTAGGGGGTAATGATGTAGTGAGTGAGAACAGTGCAAAACCGAATGAGCCGGTCGAAATCGAGGCCGAGTTAACGGAGGAAAGTTTCAACTATGATTGGCCGGAGGACCGTTTTCAAGAGTTGGTCCCGGGTCAAATCATTGAGGCTAAAGTAATTTTAGTACGGGATGACGCTGCTTTTGTGGATATCGGCGGTAAATCGGATTTAACAATTCCTCTGGCCGAACTGGCGGCGGAACCGGGTGAATCCGCCAAGCAATTAGTGGAAGTCGGCGATGTGATCAAAGTAGTCGTGACCAAAACCGGTGACGAAGAGAAGATTCGTTTGTCAAAACGTTTGTATGATTTGGAGAAAATCTGGCTTGACCTGGCGGAAGTTCAAAAACAGGGAGGCGTCGTCGAGGGGACCGTGACCGCAATGGTGAAGGGTGGCTTGAGTGTCATGGTGAAAGGCGTCCGTGCTTTTATGCCGGCTTCACAATCCGGTTTGGGTCAAGTTAATCTGAAAGCTTTGGTGGGTAGTACCTTTAATGTCAACGTCTTGGAGCTGGATCAGGCCAAACATCGATTGTTGGTGACCAGACGGGCCCTTTTGGAAGCCCAAAGGAAACAGGCGGAAGCGGAATTTTTTAGCAGGGTTACCGAAGGAGAACGCCAAACCGGGGTGGTGACCCGGCTCACCGACTTTGGCGCTTTTATCGACTTGGGGGGCGGTGTGGAAGGTTTATTGCATGTTTCCGAAATAAGTTGGCGCCGCGTGAAATCGCCCCGGGATCTTTTAAAAGAAGGCGATACGGTTGAAGTACTCATTATCAAGGCTGATCCGGAGACGAGACGTATCTCTTTATCATTAAAACAAATTCAAGCTCATCCTTGGGATGAAGCCGCCCAAAAGTTCGCCGAAGGACAGGTTTGCCCCGGTACGGTTGTTAAATTGGAGTCGTTCGGCGCTTTTGTGAATTTGGCGCCGAGTTTGGACGGCTTGGTTCATATTTCTCAAATCGCGGACAAGCGAATCGCGAAACCGGATGAAGTTTTAAAAGTCGGCGACCAGGTGACGGTCAAAATTATCAAAATCGATACCGCCAACCGGAAAATTTCATTAAGTATGAAGCAGGTCGTCCAGGACCAGTCCGAGCAGCAAGTGACCCAATTTATTGAGGGACAAGACGCGGCCCCGGTGTCGCAAAGTTTGGGGGATTTGCTAAAGGACGAAAAGGAACTGGATGAGAAGTGAGAGGTGGGAATTTATTAATCGTCTTATCTTTTTATCTCATCTATATTACACCTCGCCAACATTGCGGCGGGGGATCCGCTTTGCTTTTAACCGGTGTAGCTCGGAAGAGACTACACCGGTTTTTTTTCATGTATTCTATTCCATAAAGCGCGCCAATATTGGAACTTAATCCCTCCGAAGATCCGCATAAGCGCTATCATGCCTGGAAAATCTATTGCTTAAAGGAGGATTGATTTAATGATTGGTGTGATTTTGTTAGTTGGCGTAAGCGTCCTGATTTTTTTAGGAGCAGCGCAGCGGGTTTTGGATCGATTGTATCTGAGCGACCGGGGTGGGTTGTTGGTAGTCGGCGCCATGGTGGCCGGGAGTTTTGTGGACGTGCCGCTGGGAGGCGGCAATAGTGTTAATGTCGGCGGGGCGTTAATCCCGTTGATTTTGGCAATCTATGTGTTGGTACGGGCCGGTTCCGGTAAAGAATGGGTGCGTTCAATCCTGGGGATTGTGATCACCGTCGGCGTTTTGTATGGTGTCAGTAAAATTTACCGTTTTGATACTGATCGAGGACAGATTGAGCCTCAATACCTTTGGGCGATTATTGCCGGTATTGTCGCCTATATTGCCGGACGTTCCCGACGGTTATCTTTTATCGGGGCGACCCTGGGAGTTTTGACGCTGGATCTGGTCCATATGATCGAACTGCGGGCCAGGCATATTAATGTCCCAACCCGGATTGGCGGGGCGGGGATTTTTGACACGATTGTCATCGCCGGTTTGTTAGCGGTCTTTTTGGCGGAACTGATTGGCGAGGGACGCGAAGCCCTCCAGGGCGGTCCGGCGCATCGCAATCGGCCGGCGGAACTGAACGAGTCTTTGGATCATCCGGAAATTAAAGGAGGTAAAACTGAAAAATGAAACGCTGGCTAATGAATATTACAGTCCAATTCGGCCTATTATTACTGCTGGCAGCGTCAGTCGGGGCGCATGATGAATTGGACGGGCATTTTTATACTTTAAAAGACGCCGGCGGCCGGATTATTTGTCGGACGGCGCATCGGGTTGTAGTGGGGGATCGCTATTTAAACGGTGCGAACCGACTTTATGAGGTTATCAGGATTAACCGCTTAGAGGCCCGGGTCAAACCTATTAAGGTCAAATCTCGCAGCCTGTTTTCCCGAGCGCTAAGTTCCTTGATGGAACTGTGGTCGGCCCAAACAGCCGTTAAACCACGCGGCCCGGTTTGTATTTACCATACCCATACCGACGAGGCTTACTTGCCCACCGAAGGCGTCAACAGCGAAAAAGTCCGGGGCGGAGTGGTTGATGTCGGGACGGCGATCACCAAAGAACTGGAAAACAAGGGAATTCCGTGCATTCATTCGATAAGTTCACATGTGCCGCATGACGCGATGGCCTACGACCGTTCCCGCCGCACGGCGGCGCAATTATTAAAACATCGGCCGGCGGTGATGCTCGATATCCATCGGGACGCGGTTCCGCGCCGGGAATATTTGACTACGGTTGGCCAACAGTCGACCGCCAAAATCCAACTGGTGGTGGGACGACAAAATCCTAATTTTCAGGCCTGCAATGATTTCGCCCAACGGGTTAAAGCCGCGGTGGACCGAAAATGTCCGGGTCTGATTAAAGGGATTTTTTACGGGAAAGGCAAATATAATCAAGATCTGGGACCGCAAACCATGTTGTTGGAATGTGGCACCAATACCTGTAGCGAAGCGGAGGCGATCCGGGGCGGCCGCATTTTTGCCGCAGCCGCCGCCAATGTTCTTTATGGGTCGGCCGGGAACAGGTCGCGCAATAGCGGCAGTTGGCGTAGTTTTTGGATTATCGCGTTGGTGGTCGCCGGGATCATCGGTTTCTTTTTACTGATTAACCGGCGCGGTTTAACCAGTATCGGACGTGAATTCGGGGGTTCCGACGACGATTCCGGTCGAAAAGATGAATGAAAGTGGTCTATCATTGTTATGGCGGGGCCCACGCTTCCCCAACCGCTGCCGCATTGCATCTAGGGTTGTTGCCATTGGACAGTCGTCCCCGTACTCAGGATTTTTATCGTTTGATCCCTTATTATGACCGAATCACCCGGGGAGAACACGGAAAAATGATCAAGATGGGCGTTGACACTAATGGGCATGAAGTCTTCGTACTCGGTCGCCGTAATTCAGCGTCAATGGTCATTCGGGCGATCAAAGAGTTCAGCCGCTTAAATGGGATTGACCCGCAACAATATTATTTTGTTGATGTTGTCCAATTGGGCAATCCCTTTATGGTGGTCGGAGGTTTTACCTCCCGGGGGTTGGGCTTTGTCAAGCTGGGGCGGCCATTGGTTAGTTTCGGGACGGGGTTGTCTTTTGCAGTTTTGGTGCGGATTGTCCGCCGGACACTGGCGGAGTTGGAAGGAAAACCGGTGTGAAAATTTTTTATTGCGGTGGGGCGGACGGTCAGGGCGCCATGCTTGCCGGGGCGATTCATTTATGCCGTTTACCGGAAGGACAGACGCCGACGGTACGCGCAATCAAACAGGTTTGGCAACGGGAACGCCGGGAACCGAGCGCTTGGGGAAGTCCCCTTTTTTTAGGTATGGACGAGCGGGGCAATGAAGTATATACCCTGGTTTTAGGGGTGGACCCGGACATTGGTTTACAGGCGGTCTGCCATTTATTAAAAAAAGTCGCCGATTCCACTTGCTGGAAATTTTATAGAATCCGGTCTCAAATGAATCTGTTGAGCCGCCTGGGTTGTTTTTGCCTGCATCGTTTACGTTTGACGGGAGTAGGAAGTTTCTTAATCGCTTGCGGAATTCGTCCCGGTTACGGGGATCTGACGCGGCAAGTCCGGCAGGTTAAGGAGTGGAATTCTTTTGACAAAACGTAAAGTGGTGGTGATTACCGATGGTGACCGGGTGGCTCAAAAAGTGGTGGCAAAAGTAGCTCAAAATGTCGGGGGCCGCGTGATTTCCCTTTCGGGCGGCAATCCTACTCCGGTTAGCGGCCGGGAAATAGCCGCAGCAATAAAACAGACGCCGCATGATCCGGTGCTGGTGATGATCGATGACTGTGGTTGTCAAGGGGAAGGGC
>JASFQO010000251.1:0-4756 GCA_050115405.1 Bacillota bacterium | reverse complement strand
CGGGTAAAAAACATTCGGTACGTATTTCTCGGGCTGGTGTTTATATTAAACCACTTTTAGTCCAATGTGCTAACGCAGTTGTTAAAAGTGATAAACACCCTGAAATTAAAGGCCGCTATTTATCAATTAAAAAACGTCGCGGTCACAAGCGAGCAATTATCGCCATTGCAAGGATGCTACTTACGGCTATATTTCACATCCTTACAAAACGGGAACCTTACAACCCTGAACTTTATAAACAATTTGATTTTATGCCAGCTTCCCGCAAAATCTCGGTGGAGCAAGCTGTTCTTTTTGCCCAAAGACACGGCTTTTCTGTAATTACAGGTTGATTTCTTTCTAAAATCGCAGCTATTTGGCTTTTAAAAACCTTCTTTTGGATGGTTTGTTTGCTATGCGCTTTTTTAATTTGTGCCTATCGAAGTCATGGTTTCAGACTTTTCCTCCTTACGGCAATTTTGTTTTATTATAATACTAATATTGGACTTAATCAATATATTTAACAAAAAAGGAATTATTTAATAAAAATGGAAATCAAAGAACCGTCCCTGGTCGGTTTCCCGTGTTGACATGGACAGATTTCCAAACTTAGGGGTTGAATGGGGAATTTGCTAATTCCAAAAAATAGAATAATAACATTATGTTTACATAACAACAATAGCTAGTTAACAATAATATGATATCATATCCCTATAGTTAGATTATACTTAAGGGAGCGCGAACACGATGGAAGAGACGATTAAAAAAGTGTTGGATATTCTGGTTGAGGTCAAGGAGAACCCGGTTTTAGCCGATCAATTTACGGGGGACAGTAGGATTATCGACGATATTGGTTTGGATTCCCTGGAGATGATTAATTTTATTCTCCGCATCGAAGATGAATTTGGGGTTGAGATTAATTTTGAAGAGTTTGACTATGCCAGTCTGGACGATGTCAAAACTTTTGCCGCTTTTATCGCCAACGAGGGGGCTAAGTCGGAAAATACCATGAAGGTTTCGGTATGACAAACTTTAGTTGAATAGAGAATGAGATAAAAGAGAGGGGTTACCATGAGATTTAGTGTCATTATACCCACCTATAATAGTAAAGCCCTGTTAAAAAATACGCTGGAAGCGCTGAATTATCAGACCGGTTATACGGCGCGCGATTATGAGGTGGTCGTGGTGGATGACGGCTCTTCCGATTATACCGAAGAATACATTGAAGGCGTTAATCGCAATTATAATTTAAAATATTATTACCTGGCCCGTTCCGCTGCTTCCTGCCGTTCCCGTACGCGCAACTGCGGCTGGAAAATCGCTACGGGCCGGATCGTGGTCTTTATTGATGCGGATATTCTGGTGCAGCCGGATTATCTGGCGGAGCTTGATCGTTGTTTTGCATTGTCCGAAGATCTGCTTCTACTGGGAAATCGGATCATGTTGGACCAAAAAGTGGAGTACCAGGATATTGTCAATGGTAACGTGTTTAAGAAATACCGTTTTAACAAGGACCACTATCATTTGCTGGAGTTTCGCCATTTTTTATATAATGTGGCTTCATTTAACGCCAAGACGCTCATGTGTCCCTGGATTCAGTCCTATAGTTGCAATTTGGCCGTGCCGAAAAAATATCTGGAAGTAACCGGCGGTTTTGATGAAAACTTTAAGGACTGGGGTGTTGAAGATATTGAAATCGGTTATTCGCTATGCAAAGCAGGGGCTGAGGTCGTGATCAATTCCAAATTGGAAGTCTTGCATCAATATCATGGACCCCGCAATGATTTAATCATTGAAAAGCAGAAAGTGGCGGGTTATGAGAAGAACATCGACTATTTTATGACAAAGCACCCGGAGGCGTTAAAAATGGCGTCACGTATTGCTTATAAATTTTTAAAAGGGGAAGTCTCCAGTAGTAAGATGTTGATGGAGTTGCCAATCCGCAAAGTCGAAATAGAGTTCAGAGATCCGCGACGGTTGGATGAAGTAAAGGCAGAGCTGCTCAAGTTGGTGGAATGCGAGGGGATTAAACCCATTTTGTATGACTATGTTGAGGCTACCGATCTGGACATCTGGATTCAGCTTTTGACCAAAAAGAAAAATGTGATCTATTATTATCCAATGTCCAAATGGGTTGATGTACCAAAAATGCGCGCTTTCATTGATAATGAGAAAAAATTGCAAAAAATCCGCAATGAAAGTGAAATTATCGCGGTATAAAACAAAGGAGATTGGTATCATGAGCGTCGGCGGTGTCAAGGTTGAGATTAAGCATCTCGACTGGGCGATTTCGCTTCATTGCAATTTAAAATGTAAAATGTGTGGTTACCACGAACCCATTCGGGGTGAGGTGGAATTAACCCGGGAAGAGGTGTTTCGGCTCTTGCGTGAAGCCAGGGAGTTGGGCCTGCAAAGTATTGCCTTTTCCGGTGGAGAAGTTTTGCTGCGCCGGGATATTTTGGCGATTGTGGCTTACGCCCGCGAGCTCGGAGTGGAAGAAATTATTATGGTCACCAATGGGACCTTAATCACCGCGACCAAAGCCGAAGAGTTGGTTGCGGCGGGAGTCACGAATGTTAATCTGTCCTTAGAAGGTAGCGAGCCAATCAATGATTATCTCCGCGGTCAGGGAACATTTCGGCAGGTGTGTGCAGCCATCGGCTTTCTCCAAAAATATGAAGCGCAACTTAACATAGCGGTAAATATAGTGATTTCCAAATATAATTACCGTAATCTTTTTGAATTTACGAAATTTCTCTCCGAAACAATGAAAATTCGCAACATCTCTTATAATCCGCTCAATACGGCGATGATGGGCGCCAATTTGGAAAAATACCGTGATCAGTTGGTGGTGTTACCGGAAGATCTTCCCTTGATTGCCGGCGAGGTTGAAAAGATCATTACATATGGGGAAGGTATATCTGATCTTCAGTTACCCTCCGAATTGTATTTGCGCCGCATTTCCGCTTATTTTGCCGGGGAAAGAATTCGGCCGTCCCGGCCGTGTCTGATTCCGTCGCAATCCTGTGGAATTGATGGCGTCGGAAACGTCTTTCCCTGCTGGGTTGCATATCAAAGCGCCGGAAATATCCGCCAAGAGGCGTTGCAGGCAATTGTCGCCAAAGAGAGTTATTGGCAACAATGCGAAAGGGCCTTAGCCCGGAAATGTCCGGGATGCCTGGTTTCATGTTATCCGGAAGTTCATGAAAGCGGACCCAAAGGAGCGTAACATGCCGTCAAACTATATCAGTTATTATGACTATCATCAGCCATGTTGCCGGCTTTCCCTGCGTGAAGTGTTGGACCGGGTCGCTGACACCCCTAAAAATAAGAATTATCTGCTCAAGTATAGTTGCCTGGATCAAATCTCCACCGAACTACGGTATAACCAGTTTGAGATGTATCACGAAATGATGGAGAAGTATTTGGATAGGCATAGCGCGGCGGCGATTCGCTATCTGATCTTTACCGGGGACGATTATTATACCAATAGCGGGATGAGTGTCCCCTACTATTTAATTGGGAAATACGGATTGAAAAACGCCAGCCTGATTGCGTTAAACCAAGGTTGTTCCGGTACTCCGCAAGGGATCCAGTTGGCTGACCATATCCTGAAATCCGATCCGCAAGCCCAAGTGATGATTATTTCTTTATCCAAAGTGCACAGTATCGAAGCCCGTTATACCTGGCCGACCGTCACCGGGGATGGAGCCGGAATGATGGTTTTGGGCAGGGAAGGCTTTTTAAAGGTTTGTGACTGCCTGAGCTGGTCGGATGGGACGGTAAGTTTGGTAAGATGTTCTTCAGGGGGGAGCGCCGGAGAAATGGATCATTGGGCGCGGGAAAACTTGTTGCTGCGGAATATCAAGCAAGTCATCCTGACGCTTTTGAAGCGTAACCACCTTAGTATGCAGGACATCCATAAATTTGTGCCTCAAAGCATCCATTATTTACTTTATCGGATGTACGCCAAAAGTTTTAGAGTTAAAATCGACCGGCTTTTTCTGGATAATATCCCCGATGGTGGTCATTTGGGAGATGTCGACAGTATTCGCAACCTAAGCGACGCGGTTTTCAAATACCATGAAACTGCCGGCGACAAGTATTTATTATTTACTCTGGGGGATCTGGGAGATAATTTCAGCTATCATGCAATACTGTTGGAGAGTTGTTCCAAAAACGCAAAGGGTGTAACCACTCATGGATAACGTAGTCCGGAAACAAATGATGCTCTTGAAAGAGATCAAAAAAGCCCTTAAATCCGACTTGTTCGATCACAATGTCCAGAATCAGACGACGCGGACGCCGGAGCTCCAATATATCGCATCCGTGCGGGACCGGGACCAATTGCGGAGGGTCGCCCCCTTTTTAGAGAACTACAAAGGGGCCCAAAAGGTTTACCATCTGGAAACCCGGTTTTTGGAAGCTTTATACTTTGACTCTGCGGATAATTTTAACGCGTTATTTTTAACGGTCAAAGAAGCATGGAATTCGTTGGATTCCGCCCAATTGAACTATGGGAATGATTCCGTTATTACCAACGAGCTCAAACAGGCCATGCTGGAAAAGAAGTTGTATACTCTGGCCGGGCATGACTTTCAGACCACGGTCAATATTATTTGCAGTATGGAACTGAGTATTGCCGCCAAGCATCAGATTTCCCTGGCGGAACTGTATTATCGCAAAATGGTTAATACCCAAAAAGAGTTCGTGAAACAATATCAGCTTTATCGGACCGACCCGAATCAAATCAAGTCGTATAACTGGAAAGCCTCGG
>JASFQO010000250.1:0-4758 GCA_050115405.1 Bacillota bacterium | reverse complement strand
CCGGTCTCAGCGATGCCATCACAATGGTAAATCAGGCCAAAATGCAGATGAAACGGATTTTAACCTATAGTATGAGAAGTCCGGAAATTATCTCCGGAGTGTTGGCTTTGTTTCTCATCAATACTTACTACTTTACCAGCAATTTGCCGGAATGGACGCTCAAGTTGGGGGCTTTAAATGACCAAATCCTTGGTAAAATCAGGGCTAGAAGGGGCCGGAGCCAAAAGCAGCGGCCGCGGGTCATGCTGGCGGGATCGCCGGTCTATTTCCCTAATTTTAAGGTCCCTCTGCTTTTGCAGGAGTTGGATGTGTATCTGAGCGCTTATGCGCAATCGATGACGCAACGGATTGACCTGATGCCGGGGACGCCGCGGTCGGGGATACGGTTGCAAAAAGTATTTGAAACCATTGTCCTCAATCATTATGGGGCTGACTGTTCGGAAGCATTTGTTGACAGCAACAACCGTTATGAGTATATGAAGGCATTAGCTGATGGTATACAGTTAAACGGGGTAGTCTATCATGTTTTAAAAGGTCAGATTGAATATGACTTTGAATTGGAACGGTGCGAACAGTTTTTTAGCCGGCGGGGCATCCCGTTTTTCCGGCTGGAGACCGACTATCACCAGCAAGATATCGAACAATTGAAGATCAGGTTGGAAGCCTTCATGGAAATGATGGAGGCCAAATACTATAAAATGAGGGCGTAAAGTGGTCAATTTAAACAATATCGTCAAAGTATTGTTGGTACTGGCAATCTTTTTGCTGGTCCGGTTCGATCAAGCCTGGACGTTTTATCCGGCCACCGATTTTATTGACCAGATGGACATCCAAGTGGAAAATGATTTGCTGTC
The DNA here is from genome assembly GCA_050115405.1 of Bacillota bacterium. Taxonomy (GTDB): domain Bacteria; phylum Bacillota; class UBA4882; order UBA8346; family UBA8346; genus DATCLA01. The sequence continues at coordinate 3,904 of JASFQO010000250.1, read as the reverse complement.
GCAGGCACCGTACCATTTATTTTGGTTCGGCCAGAAAGATCGGACCCTTAAGTTACATTATAATGTGTTACTGGGCAACCAGCCGTTTAGTTTATATGCGTTAACCAAACAGGAAGCAATCGTGATGGTACCGCCGCAACAATCCCGGACCGCTTATCGGTTGGACAAGGATTATTCCGGGACGTTCGCGGCGGTGATCCCGCCGATACAGGTTGACCTCAATAATGACGGGAAAAGCGAAAAATTACAGCTTTCCGCCAAGGTTGATACGCTGTTCGCCCAACCCCATATACCGATACGGACGGTCTTCGGGGAGTCCTGGATACCGTTTGAGGTCTGTTTTAAGGGAAATCAAGCAATTTTACTGCTTTTTAATAACAAGCCGCTTTGCTATCAGACGGTACGGTTGGTTTCACGGCGCGGTTACGGTTGCGGTAGTGACCGGACGGTCACCACTGATGGCGCCGGAATGTTGCAAGTGGCTGATGTCCGGGATTTACGGACCGGGATCAGCATCAGCTATCAAGATGGGGATCAAACCCATTATATTGCGAGTTACCGGTTAGAAGCTAATTCAATATTTACCAAGCGTTACCAGCGAGCTTTGCTCCCTTTGGTGAAAGTGTTGCTATGGGCCGTCGGATTGATTGGACTGATTATAATCGGGCGAAGAGTTTGTCTCGAATTTGACCGTGACGTTCTGGCTCAGGTAATCAATGAATGGCTCCGGCGACTGGCCGGCAAGCGCTTAAGGAGTATAAAATCGTAAGGAGCGACATCTGATGATTTTTTCACGAATTCGCTGGGTAGTGATGATTGTTAGTTTCATTATTCTCACTTTTGGAGTTTATCTGTTTGGCGCCAAAGTTACCGCGGTTAAAATACCGACATTTGCCTGCCCTTTTAATCACGAAGGGCTGATTGACGGGAGTTGCTATGAGTTATGCCATCTTCCGGAATTTGTAAAAAATGATTGGGCGGCGGGAAAAATCGGCTTGGTACTTGGCTTTTTTGTCGTGAATTTTTTGTTCGTTGTGGTCCTGGGCCGGTTTTTATGCGGGTTTATTTGTCCATTTGGATTGATTCAGGATCTGTTGGACCGCTTGCGGCAATGGTTACGGATCGATTCCCTCCGTTTTAATGAAAAGCATTATCAATGGATCTGTTTGATCAAATGGGAGCTACTGGTTATTTTTTTAGTTATAAACTTTTTAGGGATCAGTTTTTGTGATTTTTGTCCTATTTTAGGAATTACGCCGCCATTGGCGGGCAGAGTCGGCGCCCTTACAATGTCGGGAACAATCGCCGTCCTGATGGTAGCCGGATCGTTCCTGAAACGACGATTTTGGTGTAATATCTGTCCGTTAGGTTTGTTAATCGGCCTTTTCTATCCCATTTCCCTGTTTCGGCTGCACAAAGACTGCCAGGCCTGCACCGAATGCGGCGCTTGTTATGAGGCGTGCCCGATGGGGATTAAAAGCATTTATACCGAACGGGTTAAGACGGATATTACTACCTACGATTGCCTGATATGCGGGGAATGTATCAATAAATGCCCGGAAAATAACGCGTTGAAACTCGTATTTTATAAATACCCGTTTTATATTGCTTCCCGAGCCAATTTCTTTAAAACTCAGGGTGTGAAACCCCAAAATGACGATCACCTCAAAATCGGAAAACTACTTAAAAGGGAGCGGACTACGGATGGATCAAAAGAATCTCCGGTATGACGATCAGGCTAAACTGGAACGCAAAAAAGAGCGTTTGTTTCGCCAGATGGTCATGGTGGCCAACCGTTTTTTACGGCGGGCATTGGAGCTTAGCGGCGTACCCTATAGTTTCGATTATTTCTCCAATATTTTAAAAAGAATTTATATTGAGTTACAGGGGGTTGAAAGGGAGGCGGGCGTCAAAACCATTGGAACCTATTGTGTGATGGTCCCTCCCGAATTGATTTATGCGGCCGGCGCCATGCCGGTAAAGCTTTGTAGCGGTAGCTATACCGGTTTTAATATCGGTGACGAAATTTGTCCGCGGGACTCTTGTCCGCTCATCAAGGCGGCCATAGGCTGTACGACGATGAAGTTGTTACCGATTTATCACGAATGCGATCTCACGGTTATTCCGACCAGTTGCGATTGTAAAAAGAAGATGCCCTTTGTCTTGTCTCCATATATCAAAGTGGCTGCCTTTCATGTCCCGACGATCAAATTGGAAGATGAATTCAAGGAAGCTTTTTGCCGGGATTTATATTTACTGAAGCGGGATATCGAAGCGGTTACCGCCCAAAAGATTACTTATCCTCGTTTGAAGTTGGCCATCGCGGCCGTCGCTAGCGCGCAACAGGAAATTAACCGGTTTTATACTTTGAAGATGCATCAACCGGCAGTGATTAAAGGCACTCATGCAATGATGGTTATCAATTCTTATTCGTATGACCGGGTCGACCGCTGGGCCCAGGCGTTGCATGCTTTAAATGATGAGCTGGAAATGCGGATTGTCAATCAAAAATATGTGGCGAAAGCCAAGACACCCCGGATTATGATCACCGGCGCGCCAGTTATCTTTCCCAATATCAAGATTCCGTTGCTCATCGAAGAATTAGGGGGAATACTGGTGGCTGATGAGACCTGTATGGGAGAACGGGGACTCTATGATCCGGTGGCCGTAACCGAAGCTAGTTTTGATGGAATGATGCGCGGTTTGGCGGCGCGTCAGATTTTACCGTGTACCTGTCCGACTTTTATCCGGAACGAACAGCGGATTTTTAAATTGAAGCAGATGATTGCCGACTTTCAGGTGGAGGGCGTGATTTACCACGTATTGCGGGGGTGCCTGGTCTATGATTTTGAATTCCCTGCGGTGGAAGCGGTCTTGGCGGAGTTGGGCATTCCGGCGATTCGGATCGAAACCGACTACAATGAAGAGGATGTTGAACAGTTGCGCGTTCGGATGGAAGCTTTTCTGGAAATGATTAAGTTTCAAAAGGAGGATTCGGCATGAATTATTACGCCGGACTTGATGGTGGTTCGACTTATTTAAAAGCCGCTTTGATTGACCAAAATGGCGCCGTGGTGAATGCGGTAGTCAGTAATACCGGGATCGATAATTCCGGCAATGCGGAAAAAATGATTTATTATTTGGCGGAACGTTCGGGAATCAATCGCGGCGCGATTAAATACATTATGGCAACCGGTTATAGTCGCAAGGTCCTGGATATTGCCGACGATGATGTTTCCGAAATTACCGCCCATGCCTATGGGGTGCGGTTGACTGCGCCGTCAGGGACGCGGCCGGGCTTGATCATTGATATCGGCGGTCAGGACAGTAAACTAATCTACCTTGACCAACAAGGGCGGGTGAAAAACTTCACCATGAATGATAAATGCGCGGCCGGGACCGGAAAATTTTTAGAAGTAATCGCCGAGATTTTGGAGACTACTATTGATAATATCGGCCCTTTGTCATTGGAAAGCATGGCTCCTTGCGATATCAACAGCATGTGCGTGGTCTTCGCTCAATCGGAAGTGGTCTCATTGGTGGCCCGGAAGTTCGACCGCCGCGATATTTTAAGCGGAGTCCATATTTCCATGGCGAAACGGATGGTTAAAATGACCCGGAAAGGGGATATTGACGGTGATATTGTCATGACCGGCGGCGGCGCGCTCAATGTCGGATTGCATAAAGCCTTTGAGGATGAGTTGATGGCAGATATCTATGTGGCGAACTACCCGCAGTTTAACGGCTCGCTCGGGGCGGCGCTGTTAAGTAGGGAAAGGGCGGAAAGAGCCAATGTCAAACACCTGGGCTGACTGGGGCAATCCCTTCGCGATAGCGCTAACTGTCGGCTTGAGCTGCGGCACGGCTTGCAGCCCGCTTGTTAATATCTTTTTAACTATATATA
>JASFQO010000249.1:0-4759 GCA_050115405.1 Bacillota bacterium | reverse complement strand
CTCATCCAAATGGATATTGATTTTTAGGTCTTTGATCTCCAGAATCAAATCTTTTTGATCCACCGATATCCCCCTTCCTATTTATAGGGATCGGCCGCGTCGCGCAGCCCGTCGCCTAAAAAGTTAAATGCTAAAACCGCAATGATCACTGCAAAAAGCGGAATTAATCTCCAGGGATAAATGGCGATACTGGTAATCGTCTTCATTTCCTCTAAAAGCACCCCCCAACTGATTGCCGGGGAACGGATTCCCAGTCCCAGAAAGCTCATTGAGGTTTCCCCAATAATCATTTTCATCATTTCCAATATTGGGCATCATAGGCCACCAAATCGTAAGGAGCCATAAAATTGGCAAATAAAGCTACCGCATATAAAAACAGCAGCAAAATCATACTGGCCTTAGCCAGCTTATGCTTCATCAGTTTTGCCGCATCAGCGTCCATTGCGACGCTAAATAGTTAATCGCCACTTCTTCTAAAAAAGTCGGTTTTGGAAATTGAAAAGTTACCGTAAAAGTATAATCATCGACTTTGTCAAATTTACAAATGGTGGTCGCAATAACGGCTCTTCGGTAAGCTTTCCATACCACCATTTAGCTTTATAGGTAAATTTAAAAGCAGCGCCATATAGATGGAAATAGCCGGAGTTATCTCACTAAGTTGATGAGCGCCGATTCAAATCGGCAACTCTTATAAATTTAAAAAATGTTAGCTACCAATAATTAAAAACAGTAATTTGGGGAATGATTTTCATAAGGTGACTACGATGAAAAAAATAAAAATTTTCCGTTCTTTACGAGATATTCCGTACAAAGAAGACCGCCAGATTCAAAGTTTAAAGTTGACTTCCGACTGTTATACTAACTTAACCCTAATTCGCCCCAGATTGAGCGAAGAGCCCAAGCATCGCATCTTCATTACCGTAACCGGCAAAAGGATCTTCGTGGTTTATTTAGATGAGAACGATCCGGCTTTAACCAAATTATGGGACCGGCTTAAACTGATCGTCCAAAAACCGGTCTCCGGAATTCATTATTTGATGCGTGAATTAAAAGACAATCGTAACTCGTTATTCCCCCAAGGACAACTGATGGAAAATCAGGAACAGGCAGCGGCCGCCTTAGCCCAAGGTAAATTCCTGATCATGCTGGAAGACGAACCGCGCCTTCTCGTCATGCCGGTAAACTTGTTTTCGCTATTCCGTTCTAATCAATCCAGCGAAAGCCATTGGCTATTCTTTTTTGGTCTGCCGCTCATGGGAATTTTAGCAATCGCTGCGGCCATTTTTCTCCCAGCGCTGTTTGTCGCCGTTGTCGCATATGACTACTATCTTATTCCCACCAACTTTATAAACCCTTTAGGCGATTCTTTGGCACGCGCCCCATTTTCTCCGGCAATGATGGCGCTGCTCTCCGGAATTACACTTGACATGCTTTTTGAGGCTTCGGCTCATTGCAAATCCATCGCTAAAATGGCCGTCCCGATCTCCGCCGCGATTGTAATTGTATTAGGAGCGGTCACAACCGGAATGATCAGCGGCGGGTTAGCGACGGTTTATGGTATAAGCGCCATTGCCGCTTTGGCGATACCGGATCCTGAATTAACTCGGGCAACACGGGTCCTAAAATATGCAGCAATCGTTTTGGGAGCAATCTTTGGCGTTCTGGGCGTGGTGGTTACGGCTGCTTTAACCGTTGCCCATATCGTGGCTCTGCAATCATTGGGCCAATCCTATCTATCCGTAAAATCGCTGTTAACGGAAGAGCGCCTACTCAACCCCTTTAGCTTAAACGGCCGGACAAAAGACAGAGGAAAAAACCATGAATGAGCAAAATCAAATTTCAGCCAAACAACTTGGTATTTATATTATAGGGGCGCAAGTAGGGGTAGGAATCATCTTCGTCCCGCAAAAATTAGCCCAAAACAGCGGGCATGACGGTTGGATCTCTTTGATTTTCGGCGGAATCATTTCCATCTGCGCCGCGATCTTGATTATGCTTCTGTTACAACGTTACCGTGATCAGTCAATCTTTCAAATCAACCGGCTGCTTTTCGGCAAGATAGCGGCGGTTGCCATCAACTTCCTATTATTACTCTATCTTTTCTATCTGGCTTTTATGGGATTGCGGGCTTTTGCCGAATACATCCTATTGATTCAAGCGGACCAGCTTTCATTACTCGCCGTTAGTATTTTAATCATTGCGCCGACAGTGTATTTAACGGCCAAGGGACTGGCGGCCATCTGCAATTTTTCCTATTATTTAGTGTTTTTCCTGGGAATGGTGGTCGTTTTGGCCGGATTAGTCTATCCCCTCCACTGGAATTTTTTATTACCGGTTGGGGCTTCCGGCTTGCCGCCGCTGATCAAAGATATTCCTATCTGCAGCAATAGCTATCTCGGATTCGAGCTGGTCGTCTTTCTCTATCCAATGGTCAAAGACAAGCGGCGGGCCTTGTTTTGGGTCGTGACGGCCAATCTGATTTCCATGTTCTTCTTTGTCCTGGTGTTTGTTTTGGAAGCCGGATTATTCGGTGAAGAAATGCTCAAAAAGACAATTGCCCCGCTTTTTCAGTTACCTCAATTCATTAGATTTGGGATCAAGGAACGTATGGATATGCTCTTTTCTCTGTTATGGTTTCCTTTTTTAGAAAGCACGCTCCGGGCATATTTTTACGCTTGCTATTCCGGAAGCGTCAATTTGTTTGGGATCAAAAAAATTAAAATCTTTTTGGCTATATTTACTATCGTGTTTATTTTGATAAACCTAATTCCCAAAAATCTCAATCAATTTTTTAAACTTGCCGATTTAATTAATTACTCGGGAACGGGAGTCATCAGCTTTTTACTGGTATGTTATGGTCTCTCCTTTTTTCTAGAAAGGCTGGAAAAGACGTGAAGAAAGCATTTCCTTGGGTAGTCGTTTTTACATTGCTATCAAGCGGTGTAAGTTGCCGGGAACAAAGATATCTTCCCGAGATTGGCATTGTCCGTCAGCTTGGGATCGAATTCGCTCCGGATCAACGACTCTTATTCACTCAAATATTTTCAAGATTCGCTGACGCTCAACGGCGTGAGCAGATAATAGTATCCAAAGCCAACCTATTTCATGACGCGTGGGATCACGCCGGGTATATTGCGCCGTTCTCCCTAAAATTCGGTAAACTCCAACAACTTTTGGTCTCCGAGCAACTGGCCCGTGAGGGTATTGACGATTTGACCAGTTTTTTCTTCCGTGATTATCAAAAACCACCCCAGGCCTTATTGGTTATCGTTGCCGACAGCCCCAAAGAACTGTTGGAAAAGGCAGCCGGTCTTCCTAGCCGGCCTCCGGTTTTTTCTTATATTCACACATTGCTGCAGAATAATTACGGCTATTATCTTTCCAAGTTGAGTTTACTCCAATTTTCCGTCTGGAAATCCGCTCCCGGTATTGACCCTATAGCTCCGGTGGTTAATTGGGCGCCAGGGAGAATTCGCCTTGCCGGTTCGGCTTTGTTTGCGGGCGGACGGCTGGTTGGACGAATTGACAACACTGCAACCCATACATTAATGTTGATGATGGGTCAACTGAAGGACCGTAATTATGTGCTTCAAAACCCGATAAACCTTGACCCGCTCCACCCATTCCAAAAAGTTGCCGCAGTTGCCCTGAATACGGTACAGCGCCAACTCCGATTGATCGTAAACCGGAATAAGCCGCATGTTAATCTTATGTTGAAGGTGGAGGGAAATGTCGAAGAATATATTGGGGATGATCTTGATCAGCCAGTCGCGGAAGAAAAATTAGAAAAAAAAATCTCGCAGGCGCTCGAAAAAGATTGCGCCAAATTACTTCGTTATGCCCGGAGCATCGGAAGCGATCCACTGGGGTTTGGAGACATACTCCGGGCAAAATATTATCAATATTGGAAAAAGTACAAACGGCAAACCGTGTATTCACAAATAGAAATTAAGGTCAAAGTTGATTTTAAAATAAATCGCTACGGGATGATCAAATAAAACCAGATAAAAATTCAAATTTAAATTAATTTGCTTTCCGTTTTGAGCGGCCAAGTCGGTCATATTGAAGACCACCGCCGGACGCCGGAAGCCGGTTAAACTGTTAAATAAAGTCGACTTCCCGGTGTTGGGCTGTCCCAAAATTCCAATTGTTACCGTTGGTTTAAACTGGTCATCATTTCCCCTCCTTCCCGCAAAACGATCATTGATGACGGTTGCGGCTATCTCAATGCGCTTCCGTCCGGTCGCCGTTATCCAAATTCACTTTCTGAAATGAGCCGCAAACAGCCGAAAGTCTTTAGTTAGTTATCACTAACATATTTTGTTTTAAAAATCCCTTGGAAAACTCCAGGTCTAAAGCTGCAACAAGGTATTCCACCCGGCCACAAAAAAACGATTGAGACTCGCGACATAGCTTTGCGCCGCTTCCTTGGTCATCCCGTGCTTCACTACCTCAAACACCGCCGCAAAATAGGCGCTGGACACAATATGCAATAGTTCCGGGGTAGCGCGGCCGGAAGTCAATAAATCATTACCGGTGGACTCGATAAACCTTAAGGTATACTCTTCCTCAATCACTACCAGACTATGGATAAAATCCGCGAACGTAGTTCCGGCGGCGCAGGTAATCAGCAGTTTAAACTCGTCAAAATGCTCATAAATATAGTCAAGTAATTTTTCTGATTTTTGGGTGGAATAACTAGATACGTTTTTAAGTTTTTCGTCTTTAGGAAGTCGGTCAAAATCTTCCTGTACGGTTA
>JASFQO010000248.1:0-4778 GCA_050115405.1 Bacillota bacterium | reverse complement strand
GGCCCGGATCCGGCCATTGACCGTCAGAACATTCCAATTGTCTTTGATTTCCTGGTACGTCCCTAAAGTAGTATCCCCGGCGACACTTAGGTTGCCGTCGGAACCTTCTTGGGCTTCATCGCCAACAATGATCACATTATCCTTAATCGTTAAATCTTTTGTCTTGGAACTCAACGGCGCATTAACTTGAATACCGCCCACCCCTTCGCCGCCTGAAAAAACAACTGTCCCCGCAGCCTCAATATTTCCGGCGACATAGAGGTTATTACTGCCGGGGTCATAATTAGCGCCAACCGCCATCCCGCCGCCTACCGTCAATTTGGCTTGGGGAGCGCTGTAACCCAGCCCGACATTTCCGGTATCGTCAATAATCAAAGGTGTGGTATCGCTGTTGGTGTCATCCACCCGCACGATATCGCCGCTTCCGGAATAGCTGAGATGGAGTTTGGCGCCGGGGCTGGCGGTCCCCAGACCAACCTGGCCTTCCGAAGTCACAATCAACGGCGTTTTGTCGCTTCCTTGATCATCTATTCGTAGCGCATCGGTAGCACTGACTTGGATCAGATGTAACTTAGCCTCGGGCCCGTCGGTGTTAATTCCGATATTCCCGGTTTCCCGTTCGATAAAAAGTTTACTTTGGCCATTGGTGGTGAAGTTCAAACCTTCGGTAGTGTTGGCTTCGTCATAACCGGAAAGGCGCCACTGGGTATCACCATCGGCATCGGCCAAGTCAAGATAATTTTCCCTTTCCCCATGGGCCTGGAAACCGACCGGATCATCTGCGTTTTCGGAAATCCGGAGCCCATCATCCAGGATATTTAACTGAGACTTAATCAAATCCGCAAAATCCGCTCCGGAAGGAACCGCTCCCTGGCGAAACAGATCATATAATTCTTCGCGTTTTCTTTGTTTAATCATTTTGAACATTGGTTTCTCTCCCTAATTAATACACGGTCATTGGATACTGGCTGAATCCGGCAAAACTTAAGCCGGCTTTCAAAAGATTAACGGCTGCCGTTTCCAGACCCGTAGTATCAATGGTTAACACTTGATAACTAAATTCGGTTTGCTTTCCGGCGCTAGAATCAAAGTCGGCGGCGGTGATTTGAAAGGTAAATTTACTTAACTGCGCTTGCAAATATTCGTCAAACTTACCGGCCCCTCCCAACAGAGTAAACTTTTCATCATCAAGATTAGCGGCAGTAACAACATTACCGGATGTATCCAGATAACCGGCATTCATTAAAGTATTCCAGATCAACTGGGAATCCGCCCGCGAAAATTGAGTAGTTAGCTGATCTTTGTGGTAGGTCTTCTCTCCAACAGTCGCTTTTACCGACACTGTGACTGGAATCTCGGCAAAAGCATACCGTAATACCGGCCAGGCTTCGATCTCCATTTCCCCAATCCCCACACTGAAGATCGCTCCGGGACGGGCCAGCCAGAAATCACTCTCAATTTCCATATAGCCAATCCCTTGAAAAGCGCCGGGGTCATAAAACTCGGTCGTAATGACATCCATTACATGATTGGCCGCGGAGACTAAAATTGAGTCCGGATATTTGGTAGTAACCGAATTGTCATCCGACAAAAACAGCGGTAGCTCTTCGGTATAGGTCGCATGTTTAATCGTTTGCCGTAACGGGTTGAAATTGGCAATATAGTCCACATATGATTGCTTTTCCAGATAATTAATGAGTGACGCGCTGTATACCGTACTGCCAAAGTTAATTTCCGCTTGCCGGTCATAAGCCCAAGGTGATAGAAAACGTTTGAGGTCATCATTCAATTTGTTAAGGTAATAACCCCGGTCATAACCGTCGCTAAATTTCACGGCCAACCTGTAAGTCACCTCTTCAAACCGGGGATTACGGACGATTGTCTTAACCGCCGGGGGCATTATAGCCTTTAGATACGCGGTGATCTCCTCCAGCAAATTAGCAGGAGTTTTCGGTTTCAACGGAAAAAAAGGCGCCGCATTGGCATTTTTCAAAATCACAATCACGACTACCTTGCCCTTGTTTTCCGGCTCAAACGAATCCAGCTCTTCCCGGGGTATACATTTAACCTTGTAAACTTCAGGAAATTGGTTTAAAACCAATTTTTCGTAATCATCAAGGGTTAAAGCCCTATTTTTATGCTTCAACCGTTCGCTGACCCGGGCATAAAAATTCTCACTGGTTTCTTCCCGCTTACCGCCAAATGAGGTGTAAGGTTGCTCAATTCCCTTAATTTCCGCGTCCCTGGTGTCCAGTTCGGTAATACTGTCAACTGCCAACGGGCTTGCCAGATGTTCCGGGTCATTACCCTGATTCACATAAGTAACACAGACCGCTTGCGCCCGAATATCCAAAATATCCGGGACCGCCTCCGGGTTTTCCGCCACTGCCGCCCGGAACCAACAACAAGTTCCCGGTAAAACCGTATTATTAGTGGTAGCTGTCTCGGGAATGGTGAATCGGATAATTCCGGTATTTTGTAATCCGTAAGTCTGATCTTTCAAAATTTCGGTAGTTTCGAAATCCACCCATTGGTTGTCCGCCAGATAACTCCAGGTAATCTCCGGCGCTGTCAAACTGGCGTCGCCACTGCCCGCAACCATTTGAAACAGTAAAGACACCGTCTGTCCCGGTGTGATATCGGCAATTCCTATCATTAAATACCCCGTCTGATCATACTGGGGCAGCAGGTAAACCTCAGCCGGATCCGATGACTCAACCATTTCATATCCGGACGGATGGAGACGGAAAAAACTGATGTTGAGCCGGTTGGAATCCGTAGCTGTCCCAAACAACAATTGCGCTGAAGCTGTATAATCAATGCTTAACGATTGAATTTCCGGCGTATAAGGCGCATTTAAAGTTAGTTGCCCGATATCACGGTCGTTTTCCGGCAACGTTGGCAAAGCCCGAGGTTTCGCAATTACCGGTTGATAGTAGGCGTCACCATTGGCTCGCGCTTCCGCCTCGGCTAATTTAGCCGCTTTGACCTGTTCGGTGTAGGTACGGATCTCTTGTTTGATCATATCGTAATTATTTTGCGCTACCTCATTATTGCTCGCCGCCTGAACCCGCTCGTCACATAGTTCCGCATAATAATCCGGCAAGAAGCCTTGATTGGACAGTTCCAACTTAAATAAGCGCGGCCATTCCAACGGGTCTTTAGGTGGTTCCTGATCCGCCGGAAATAACGCTCCCTGATAGGTTTGCCGGCTGAAATCATTAAACAGCCATTGCGAAGCGAACAGGGCTTGGGGCGTTTCGGAAAGCTTAACCCAGGAACGTTGGTCCCAAAATTGCAGGTTGATTTCAAAATCTTTATTGCGGATTGTCCCGATATTATCCAGACCACAATGTGAGTAGGCGTAATAATATTTTTCCAGATCCGGTAATCCGGCTGCGGTCAAATATTGATTTTCCACCCAATCGATATTCATTTGTAAAGAATCCAATTTTTTAGCGCAAATTTCCGGATGGGCAAAATAAAACCGGGCTTCCGGCCCGGGTGTCTGTCCGAATGGGACAAAAGGATTATCCGGGTTAATCATGGCAATATTACCGCGCATCTTCATATCGGTTAACCCTTGGACCGTTACCTTTAGATCAAGCCGCTCCAGACAAAGTGCTTTGAAGCAATTATAAAAAACAGCGACCGAGTCTGCGGCGCCGGTTGCCGCAGTTTGCTTCAGTAAAATTTTACAAGCCGGATCCGAAGCCCAATCACTAGCGGATAAGGGCGCTATTGCCTCAAAATTTTGATCCAGATGAATCGTAAATTTAAGGCCCTCCAAACAAAAGGCATCGGCCTCATAAAGCTTGACGCCATCATAAACTGCAATATTATCGTTAGTTGCAGCTACCGTTATGTTATTGCGGTCCAACTTTTCGGTTACGGTAAAGATTTGGCCGTTATCCCACAATATTTTTTGACCCGCAACGCTATCGGTAAAGTCCCGAATCGGCTCCAGGATTACCATCGGATCATCACGATGCCCGATATAACTAATGCCTAATCCATTGCCGCCACCGGTATGATACTCCATGAGCCGATCGCCGGTGACTAAAAGCGGGGCTTTTGCGCGTTGCTTCAAGGTTAATGAAGTATCGACGATTTCAAAACCTAAAATAAAGTTGCCGGATGCGGCAACACTATTCTTATACCGCTGCCAGGCAGTTAGCAAGTCGACCAGCCGCCGTTTGTCGCTACGCTGCGGGTAACTGATGGTTAAAGCGGACCCGATGGTAACATCATATAACTCTTCTTGATAGGCAGCCACCTCAATCTTAAAGAATTCCTGCTCATGCTCGACCATGGTCACTTGCGGGCCGGCAGTTTTCGGTCCGGCCCAATAGAGGGTAAACCCATTAACGTCATTGGTCTTATACTCATGAAAATCATAATTAATGGGGTCGGTATACTCGGTAGCGGCAGTGACTTCATTAGTCAGCGCTACTTCAGTGGTAGCGGTAATCTCCCATTTACCGGTGCCGGATGATCCCAGATCAAATTCCTTAAACTTCTCGGCCGCACTTATTTTCGTGTTATTCCAGGCTTCGAGCAACTGGGCGACAGTACGGTCCGCTTTCTCATTTGAATAATAAATATAGAGAATCTTCGTATTATTCGGATAATCATTTAATATCCGAAAAGCAAAATCCGCAGTATCGTTTTCGGCAATTATCACTTTAGCCCGGGGAACTTCCGTGTATTGCGAACCGGCCTCCAATTGATTAGGCTTCCGGTATTTAACCACAAAACCATCCGAATCCATCGTGCAG
>JASFQO010000247.1:0-4781 GCA_050115405.1 Bacillota bacterium | reverse complement strand
GCGGACTCCCGAAATCCCTACCTGGGGCTGCATGCGCATGAATCCGGCCATTCCGCAAGGCCTTAACATTGATCCCGTCGGCGCGACACTCCGCGGCAAAATCCGCCAAGGGATTGCCGATAAATCAGGTGGAGAAAACCTTGGTAATCCGCCGGGAATCGTTACCGTCCGGCCCGCCATGTCCGTCACTGTTTGCATAGCCACGGTCGCTCCCCGGGTGACATTGATCACGCTCAAAGTCGAGCATAAAATGATTATTGCCCCAAATGTCAACCTTTTGCGCTGCATTTTTATTTAACCAGCCTCGCTTTCTTTCCACTTTTGATTAGTAATCCAGTTGCAAAAACCGACGGATATCCATGTCGAGGCGCCCCCCGGTCCGCAACGTATCCCGCAATTCCAGCATTTTTCGATCAAGGTTTTCCAAAAAAACCAGATTAGCCTGTTCCTTTGCTCCGGTGGCAATTATCCGATGGATTCCGCCGTTTTTAATGACAATCCGCCGCTGCCCCAGCAGTGCCAAAATCGGGTCATGGGTCGCCATCAAGACGATCTTTTCCTTCCGGACCAACAACTCCAAGGCTTTCTTACGGTCCACGCCGGCATTTTCAATCTCATCAATCAAGATCAGCGGCGAAACGCTCAAAAGCGCGGTATCGGCAATCATCAGCGCCCGGGACTGCCCGCCGCTTAACTGGGTTAACGATATATCCGGCGCAAATTGCTCCCCCGCCAGTTCATTAGCGCCGGCGATGACTGTGGCGGCCATTTCCGCCGCATCATTGACCATGCGACTTTCCGCGTGCATCGTCACAAACTCCGCAACCGTCAGATCCACCACAAAATTCATGTTCTGCGATAATTGCGCCACCAATTTATTTCCCAAGGCAAATCTTTGATCGCTGTCCGGCTCTTTACCGTCGACCAAGATCCGCCGGCCGGTGGGCGTATCCGCTTGGGCCAGGCATTCAATATCCGCCAGCAACCGGCTTTTGCCGGAACCGGTCGGCCCCACGATACTGATAATTTCCCCGGGCCGCAAAGTCAGCCGGCATTCCTCCGGGATACCGCTTTTATCGTAACCGCCGATAATGGTCAATTCTCGCAGCCGCCGACTCGTCCGGGCCTGCAACTCCACCATCTTCACCATAAAATCCGTAAAGCTTTCCATAAGCTGTTCCCGGCTCAGACCGCAGTTTTCCACGGTTTCCGCTGTCAAGCCCCCAATAACTTGGGCTACCGTATCTTCCGGTTCCACTTCCGTCAAACCCAAAGAACTGAAGAAGTCGCTCACATACGGATATTCTGAGGTCAGGTCACAAATCTTCCGGTCAACCACCGCCGGGTCCATCATGTCGCCGCCGGGACGCCAATCCGGCCCAAACTGTGAGTGTAAAACAGTGAAGGTATCTTCCATTATTAATTCACGTCCTCAAAAGTCATTTTCTTGACATTGCCTCGTTGATGGTCCTTGCCAATCCTGGTCTCTCCGACACAATAGGGGCAAATGGCCGCCGGCATTGCAAAACGCAAGCGCCGGCCTTCCAAACTCATCGTGTCCAGCGCCTGTTGCCACTTGATACTCAAATCCAAGGCGCCCTGTCCGGTGATCCCGTTCACTTGGACCACTTTCGCCCGCGGGTTGGCTTGCTGGACCTTAAAAGCAAATACTTCCCGTTCCGCCTGAGAGACAATATCGCCTTTGGTAATTACCACCAAGTCGGCAAGTTTCAACATTGGACCAATTTTCCGCGGCGTATGCACCCCAGCCAAATTGTCAATCACGCATACCGCCAACACTCCTTTAATATGTGGCGAACACCGGTTGCACAGCCCGGCGCTCTCGCTGATCAACAAATCCAACCCAAGACGCGTCCCCCAACCAACACAATCATCAATATTACTGACGAAAAAATGGTCCGGGCAAAGATTACCGGAGATGCCGATCTTGACCGGCAATCCCAACTGTCGGTACACTCCGTCATCGGAAGTAGCAAGACAGTCAAATTTGACAACACCGACTTTTAAGCCTTTTTTGAGTAAAAATGCCGTAGTCTTCACAATAACCGCCGTCTTGCCGGACGAAGGCGGTCCCGCTACCGTGATTAACTGCATTGTCCGGCCTCTTTCGCAAATTGGGCCATAAACACTTCCCGAGTATGGTCAATCAGATGTTCCAAATTGGTCGAACGGATATAATCCCAGCCCAGCCAGTTAAAGGTGGCGTTTTCCGGCAACCGGTTTTCCACCATTGGATTAAGCATCGGAAAACCGATATCCGCCGCCCTCCGTCCCAATTCCGCCCCGGTGACAAAGTCTAGCACCACTTGCAGCTTGGCTATTTTGTCCGCTTTCGCCAGTAGATACAAGGGACTGACTAAAGCGCCGTCTTCAGGCCAAATCAACGCGACAACCTGCTTGTGGGGACAAGTTTCCGCAAAAAACCAGGGAATCACATAGATCGCGGCCCCCTCCGGATGCCCGCTTCCGGCGGTCTTCGCCATTTTCGAAGCATGCCAGGCGTCCTTCACATTGGCCGCCAGACATTTAACACCATCGTCCCCAAAAGCTTTAAAAATACTCAACAGCAAGACCTCGGGCAGGTCATCCAAAGAACCGCCGATGACGATCTTCCGCCGATAAATGGGCTGCAACAAATCACTCCAGCGGCGCGGTTCCGGCAAACCGCCCAGCTTTCGCCGATCAACCAACATTATGTAGGGAAAAATCCCATAGACGGTCCGCCAGCCGCGTGGGTCAACCATTCCGCAGGCGGCAAAGACCGGGGCGACCGGTTGCGCTTGGACGGCTTGGAAATACCCTTGCGATATGTAACGGTCGTAAAAACTCTGTTTAAATAAATTATCAAACCCCACCGACACCACCAAGTCGGGAAAATCCTCAATTCGCGCCACTTTCCAGATATCCTCATACGGGTCGGCCCCGCCGCAACCCATCGGCACGAAACAATTAAAAACTTGACCGGTCCTCCGACGGTAATCTTGCAGCACCGCCTCCAGGCCGTCCCGAAAAAAATGTTTTAACGGACAGACGATATAGGCCAGGAAATCCAAGACTCCTTCGGGCGGGACTTCCGTAGCAATTAACGAATTCATCGGCATTTTTTCAACCTCCTTGGCATTTTTTAATTATTTGGCCGGCGCGCCATCATCTACACCCAGCCTTTCTTCCCTTTCAACAATAAATAGACAAAGAACGGCGCCCCCAGTATGGCGGTTAAAATTCCCAAGGGAATCTCCATGGCGAATAAATTACGGGCCAGGTCGTCAACTGCCAACAAATAAATTCCGCCAATCAAAATGGCTGTCGGCAAGAGTACTTTATAGTTGGGTCCAACCAGCATTCGGGCCAAATGGGGAATGATTAACCCCACCCAGCCAATCATCCCGCTCACCGAGACCGCCGCGGCAGTCATTAACGTTGCGCAAAAAATAACTATTGCCCGGGTCCGTTTGGTGTCGACTCCCAAAGCCCGGGCTTCTTCATCGCCAAACGAAAGCACATTTAATTTCCAACGCAGTAGGAACAGCGGGATCGCCCCCATTACGATGGGGATACTGATCAAACCAATATCTTTAAAGTTTAAAGAGGCCAAACTCCCCATCAGCCAAAAGGTGATCGCCGGCAACTTGCTGTAAGGGTCCGCCACATACTTGGTTAACGAAATAAAGGAAGAAAAAAGCGTCCCAATGACCATTCCCGCCAATACCAGGACCAACGTGCCATTGTGGCTCCGGTCAAACCGGTTTGCCACAAAATAAGTCAACCCGACAGCCAGCAGCCCGCAACCGAATGATAACAACTGGACTCCCACAATTCCCAACGATAATAAAATCCCGAGCGCCGCCCCGAATCCGGCCCCTGCGGCCGTCCCCAAAATATTCGGCGAAACCATCGGGTTTTTAAACATCCCCTGATACGCGCTGCCCGAAACCGCTAAGGCGGCGCCAATCAATACTGCTCCAAGAATGCGCGGTAACCGCACTTGAAATAGGACCGTTTGCAAGGTGCTAAAGTTCGCGGGAGCCCCGGCCCGGCCCCCCAAGGTTGCCCAGACTGTCAACAGCATATCGCGCCACGGAATATAGTACCGTCCCAGCATCAAGGAGATTACCACCGCCCCTGCCAATAGAATGAAAAGTACTGTTAGCGTTAGTGAATGCTGTCCTTTACAAAGGGAAACGCTCTTTTCAGCAGTAATTTTGGTTTTCACAACCGACGCCGATTCCATTTTGGTCACTCCTTTCTCTCCAATCATTACTAAGCAATCAACGGAACGCACGTTTTAATTCCCCGTCCGTCCTCCAATTCACCGGTGATCACCTTGACCGCCACGCCGTAAGTATCCCGCATATAAGCCTCGGTAATCATCTCATCAGGGGCGCCAATCATCAGCTCGCCGCCTTTTTGCATGATCCCGACTTTCCCGGAACATAAAAAAGCGTGGTCCGGAAAATGGGAAGTCATAATCACTCCCAAACCCTTTCGAGCAAGTTGATTAATCTGTTGCAACACCCGAATCTGATTGCCAAAGTCCAAATTGGACGTCGGTTCGTCTAAAATCAATAATGCGGGCTGCTGGGTCAGGGCCCTGGCAATCAAGACCATCTGACGCTCCCCGCCGCTGATTTCCGTATAAATCCGGTCGCGCAAGGCGCCAATATGCAAGGTTTCCAACGCGGCGTCGGCAATATCCTGATCCTCGAGGGACGGGGCGGCGAACGGACCTAAATGGGCGGTCCGGCCCATCACCACTACAT
>JASFQO010000246.1:0-4799 GCA_050115405.1 Bacillota bacterium | reverse complement strand
AGATGATCAGCCGGACCCGGTATAAAACGGCGCGCGCCACTGGCATTCGGTTGACCAAAATCAATAAAGTGGCGGCGGTGGGCGGTTATTTTTTGGATTATGTCCGGGAATGCCTGTTGCATGAGGGCTTTAGCGAGGCTGATTTACAGTCCGGCGGTTATAAGATTTATACTTCGCTGGACCTGAAATTGCAAAAGGTCGCGGAACGGACGATGACCCGGTTGCCGCAGCTCCCCGGGGCCAAGATGCAACCGGAAGGGGCTTTGCTGTCGCTCAACCCCGAAACCGGCGAGATTGTGGCCATGGTCGGCGGGCATAGTTATGCGGCTACGCAGTATAACCGGAGTGTTCGCTCTTATCGGCAGCCGGGATCGGCTATTAAACCGTTTGTATACGCTACGGCGTTGGAGAAAGGTTTTACTGCGGCTTCAATTGTGGATGATAAACCGTTAACCATTACTTTGGCGAATGGTAAACTTTGGAGTCCTGAGAATTATGACCGGATTTACCGGGGGCGGCTGACCCTGCGGGAGGCGCTGCGTAATTCAGTGAATACAGTGGCGGTGCAATTGTTGCAGAAGATCGGGATTAAAGCGGTCGCAGAACAGATGGAGCGTATGGGGATTAACAGTCTGGTCAAACATGGGGCCAACAATGACTTGAGTTTGGCGCCGTTGTCATTGGGTGGGCTGACTAAAGGAGTGACTCCGTTGGAAATAACCGCCGCCTATGTGCCTTTTGCCAATTTGGGCATTTATGTCAAGCCGATTGCCGTGAACCAAATTACCGACCGCCAAGGCAACGTCCTGAAGAAATTTCAAACCGTCAAACATTCGGCGCTTTCGCCGCAAACCGCCTATATTATCACCATGCTGTTAAAAGACGTTGTGGAAAAGGGAACGGGAGTACGCGCCGCTTTACAGGGCTATGAGGTAGCCGGCAAGACCGGGACTACCAGCGACTATACCAACGCTTGGTTTGTGGGTTATACTCCGGAATTGGTCACCACGATCTGGATGGGCAATGACAGTCAGGGCGTGCCGATGAGTTCCGTGAAAGGCAATATTGGGAGCGCCGCCGCCGCCGAACTATGGCATGATTATATGGAGGAAGTGGTGGCGAAAAGTCCGGCGTCTCAATTTGTAACTCCCCCCGGGATCGTCTGGGTGAATATCAGTCCGGAGACCGGCAAAGCGGTACCGGCTTTCTTTGGCCTTAATGGGTATAAAGAAGTATTTAATACTAATAATGTTCCGGAGAGCGGCGCCTATAGGATTTGGAAGTGGTTTTTCCCTCGTCCGAAAAACAAGGAGGAGCCGGAATATGACGAGCCGGAATATGACGATCCGGCTGATGATAATACCTATCCGGGACCGGCGGATGTGGATGAATTGCCAGTATTTCAAAAGGACTGATGGGTAATCGTAACACTGAAAACTTTACGTTTGGACCGATGGCTGGCCAATATGGGTTGCGGCAGCCGTAATGAGGTGAAGCGGCTGTTAAAAAGCGGCCGGGTCCGGCTGAACGGCCGGGTAACCCGCGATGCTCAAATCCAAGTGGCGCCGGACCGGGATCAGGTGACTTTGGATGGGACGCCGGTCCTTTATCGGCAGTATCTCTATCTGATGCTACACAAACCGGCCGGGGTGATTTCAGCGACCGAGGACCGCCGGGAACGGACCGTACTGGATTTGGTCGCCGTCAAATACCGGGAGAAAGGCCTGTTTCCCGTCGGGCGGCTCGATAAAGATGCCGAAGGTTTGTTATTGTTGACCAACAATGGTCCATTGGGGCACCAATTGCTTTCCCCCAAAAAACATGTGGTCAAAAACTATTTTGTCCGGGTGGCCGGCCGGGTGAATGCCGGCGACCAGGCCGCCTTCAGGCAGGGGATTGTGCTGGATGACGGCTATCGGACTTTGCCGGCGGAGTTGACAATCATCTCGGCCGGTGAAGTGTCCGCAGTGCAGGTGGCGATTCGGGAAGGGAAGTTTCATCAGATTAAACGGATGTTTCAGGCGCTGGGCAAAGAGGCGCTCTATTTGAGACGCTTTTCCATGGGTCCGCTGGTCTTGGACGGACAGCTCGGCCCGGGAGAATACCGGGAGTTGACCGGAGCGGAGATTGCCGCATTGGAAGCGGAATTATAATTATAATTTAAAACGGCTAAATGGTTAAGGCGCCATTTAGCCGTTTTTTTAGCGGGACTATACCCGAATCCTTTTTTGCCTTGAGTCCCGCGCCGGCGTGAACGTCAGAGCGCGGTTTCGCCTTCTTCGCCGGTACGGATGCGGATCACCTCGTCAACATTGGAAATAAAGATTTTACCGTCGCCGACCTCCCCGGTGCGGGCGGTCTCAATGATGGCTTTTTTAATTTTGGCAAGGTCCTGATCGGCGACTACTAACTCCAGACGGATTTTGGGGATTAAGTCCAAGCTGTATTTTTCGCCCCGCCATTGTTGGGTGAGCCCTTTTTGCTTACCGTGACCTTCGATTTCGGAGATCATCAGTCCGGAACAGCCGATTTTGTCTAATGCCTGTCGGACGGCGTCACATTTTTCCGGCCGTACGATTGCGATAATTTGTTTCATTTTATTTTCTCCCTTCGGAATATGCCGCGGCGCTTGTGTTAATGGCTACTACAGGCTCCTGTTTGCCCACATTGGAGTTGATGATGGAAAAAGCCGGTTTACGGACTAGAAATTCCGGATAAGCCGAATTGCCGTGTTCACCGCTGTCCAAGCCTTCGATCTCTTCCTGCAGGGTGACCCGGATACCGATCGTCGCTTTTAAAATAACCCAGGCGACAAGGGAGAGACTGAAGACGAAAGCGCCGACTCCCAAGACTCCGATCACTTGAGCTTGTAAAAGTTTTAGTCCGCCGCCAAAGAAGAGACCGTTGCCTGTGGCGACGCCGGTGATTTTATCCTGGGCAAACAAGCCGACGGCGATAGTGCCGAAAATTCCGTTGCCTAAGTGTACCGACAAGGCGCCTACGGGGTCGTCGATTTTAATCCGGTCGAAGAAAACTACGGAGACTACTACCAGTAACCCGGCGATCGCGCCGATAACGATGGAGCTGCCGATACTGACAAAGGCGCAAGGAGCGGTAATGGCCACCAATCCGGCCAAACACCCGTTTAAGGTCATGCCTAAATCCGGTTTGCCAAGCCACAACCAGGAAAGAATGGTTGAAGTCAGAATGGCGGTTACGGCTGCGGTATTGGTCGTCATCAAGACATGCGAAATGGCGTTCGGATCAGCGGCCATCGTTGACCCGGGGTTAAAGCCGAACCAACCTAACCAGAGGACAAATGCGCCGATGGTGGCAATGGTCAAACTATGGCCGGGAATCGGATGGATTTTGTCGGTCTTATCGTCATATTTGCCAAAACGGGGTCCCAGGACCAGAATGCCGGCTAAAGCGGCCCAACCTCCGACCGAATGGACTACTGAGGAACCGGCGAAATCAAACATCCCTAATTGGGCCAACCAGCCTCCGCCCCAGATCCAATGGCCGACAACCGGATAAATCAGCATTGCCATCACGAATGAGAAGATAATAAAAGAGATGTACTTAATCCGTTCGGCGACCGCGCCGGAGACGATGGTGGCGGCAGTCCCGCAAAATACTAATTGGAAAAAGAATTTTGCCAATAACGGCACGCCCGTCCAGGCGATGGCGGTGTAAACTCCCCGGTAGGCATCGCCGACCGCCGGAGAATTATCGGCTCCGTTTAAAAAGAACAACCCTTTTAGACCAATCAAGGGGTTGCCGTCACCAAACATCAGGCCCCAACCGATAAAGAGAAACCCCAGTGACGAAACGGCAAAAACAATAAAATTTTTGGACAGGATATTGACACAATTTTTAGCTCGGGCAAAACCGGTCTCGACCATGGCGAAGCCGAGATTCATAAAGAAGACCAACATTGCTGCGATTACCACCCATAGGGTGTCGAGAACGACTTTTGTTTCCATTTACCAAATAACCTCCTCTTGCATTTTAAGCTTCTGATAATGACTTCCGACCAATCAAATTGGAAAAAGGCAGCACCTCCGGGCAGTAAATATGTGTTAGTTAAATGTTATAATTGATGTTAACTTATTAAAATACTAACATACATATAACATAAATGCAAGACAAAAATCAGCTTAAGACCAATAATTATTTTAAAGAGCACAAAGTAGTTAACGTTAAATTGCCCTTCGGGTTTGCTGGGATTAAAAAATTCGGATTTCAAAGTACCATTGCTAAAGGGGTGGTGAAAGTGGTAAAGTTTTAGAAGAAACAAGAAAAAGGGTTGGCGCCGGTTTAGAACTGCCGGAGAGGAATAGAGACAGTGGGAAGGAGTGTATAATTTGATTCGATGCATTGCTATAGATTTGGATGATACTTTATTAAAGAGCGATTTAACTGTGGATGAGGCGGATTGTTTAGCGATCCGCCGCGCGATTGCCGCCGGAGTAAAAGTATTATTGGCCTCAGGACGGATGGCGCGGGCAATCCGGCCCTACGCCCAGTTGTTGGGAATTGATGTACCACTCATCGCCTACAATGGAGCGCTGATCCAAACGGCCGGTTCCGGGGAGGTTTTGTACCATTTGCCGGTCCCTTCCCGGTTAGCCGCGCTGGTGATTCCGTTTTTTCAGCGGCGGGGGATACATTTAAATGCATATATTAACGATCAACTTTATATGGATGAATTAACCGTATGGGGACGGGATTATGCGGCCAACTCTCAAGTTGAGGCGCGTCCGGTCGGCGATTTACTTCAAATCTTAAGTGACGGA
>JASFQO010000245.1:0-4801 GCA_050115405.1 Bacillota bacterium | reverse complement strand
CCGGAAAGTCTACTCCGGTGATTTATGCCCGGACCATGCCGGGGTGATGGTGTTGGGTGACGCCGTCGAATGGGCGCTTGCCAACCGGGCCGAGCTGTTTATTGTCGAAAGCGCCGGATTGTGTCTGCGTTGTTCGCCGTATTTAAACCAGGGTTTGGGGATTATTGTTTTAAGCGCAATCTCGGGAATCCATACTCCGGAAAAAATGGGCGCCATGGTTAGCTTAGCGGATGTAGCGGTGATTACCAAAATTGACCTGGTTAGTCAGGCGGAACGGGAAGTCTTAATCCAAAAAATTAAAGAAGTCCATCCCCATATCATTTTGATGGAGACCAACGCTTTGCAGGGCACTTCCTTACAGCGCCTTTACAAGTTGATCAAAGAATCGCCCGAAATTGATCCCGGCCAATTGATGCTCAAAGGTAATCCGCCAATTGGCACCTGCACGATTTGTGTCGGTAAAAAGGAAATTGGCTGGAAACATCATTTTGGCGTCGTCAAAAAATTAGATACTCCCATGGCCGAATATTTATATCGAGGTGAATAAGGTGATTAAGGGAACCGAAGCTTGGCTGCCACCAGGGAAAAATTGCGGTTTATGCGGGGCGGACAGCTGTGAAAATTTTATCAAAGCCATCAAACAACGGCAGAAAGAATATACGGATTGTCCATTCTATTTAGCTCAAAAGAATACCCAGCCAAAGGCGAATGTATTAAATGAGGCTATTTATGCGGAAACGGATCTTTTAGGTAACGCCTACGATTTTATTTTAAAACCGCTTCCCGGAGAAATTTCCGCCCGGAAGATTGTTTTGCCATTCCGCGGCGACCTCGTGGAAAAATTGGCGATTGGCAAAGAGGATATAGTGCTGGGCCGACCTATGGGAGCCGGTTGTCCGGTCCAGCACGTCTTAAAGGTGATCGAGGCTGATTATACCACGGGATTGCTTTATACCTGGGTGGTCGGGCCGCAATACTCCCGCAACCATGCGGTTAAGGATGTTAGCGCCTATCATATGATTGGCTTTGAAGGCATTGCGGCTGAAATTCGGCGAAGCCCCGAATTTGGCAGGCGGGTAACATTTTTGCCGGGATTTTGCATGATGAATCTCAACCATACCGGCCTGGTTAATCTGGTCTTGCAAAAAACCGCCGGTTGTCATGTAAGGTTGGAGGATATCCGGATTCTGGCAGGGTGAAGTCAGTTCGCGCCATTTGACAAATTCGCTAAGATGACGGCCGACACCGGCCTAATTATTAAAGGGGAGTGCCAACTCCCCTTTAATAATGGGGTGAACCTATTGTAACTGAACATTCCAATTACATCCGTTATTGTTATCCCAGTTATTAGCGCTGTCTTTGAAGCAAAAGTTGACTTCTTGCGAACCCTGCGCCCGGATTTCACTGCGGAACAAACCGTCGTACATCCGGTTCATTTGAATCATTTGGGAATTTTGCCAATGGTCAAAGCCATAATGCAAATAGATCGATTCCGCGCCGGAATTGTGCAACAGGCCCCGGTAGTTAATGCTCAGGTTATCACCGCGCCGGGCGAAGGGCGGTTCCACAAAGACTTCCTCCTGGTTGTGGAAGGTACCGAATTCATGTTTGGTCCGGTCGGTCTTGGCTACGATGTTTTTGAATAAATTATTGTTCTTCAACAAACGCACCTACCTGCCTTTTTTTTTTGGGCTTCGCCTTATTATTATCAGTCAAACCGGAGAGGTTTACGCCTAAAAACTACTTCCAAAGCTGCATTGATACGGAACAAATTCCTGCGGCTCCTGACTGACGGCTTGGTTTTTCATTCGCCAAGCCCTATGCTTGTACTTGACGTCTTATGCTTTTTTCTGTTTTCAGCTTAAAAGGTAAAAGGGAAAATAGAAATAAGGGAGAAATAACTAATATTATGGTGGGGTGAAAATTACCGTCAGGTAATTTACACTCAAGAGTTTGTGACTGGCGTAGCCAGGCATGGACGTTAGAGTAAAAAGTTGAATGCGGATGACATTATGAAGGGAAACAATAAAGAGAGGTGGGCTGATGGACGTCAATCTTAGCGGGATGTTCGCCGATATTGGTTTGATGGCGGTATTATGCTTTATATTTGGTTTGCTGTTGGTTTTTTTTGAGGCTTTTATCCCGGGTTTCGGTTTGCCGGGCCTTTTAGGAGTGGGACTTTTGGTGGCGGGAATTGTTTTGACAGCCGGAAATCTGGGGGAAGTCCTGTTTTTAGTGCTGCTGTTATTATTGATTTTGGGGCTGGCTTTTATGATTATGTGGAATTCCGTGACCAAGGGGAAACTGGCGCAAACGACCATTTTGAACGAAACCCAGAGTAAAGCCGCTGGTTTTAGCGGTACGGAGGATTTGAGCAGGTTTTTGAATTGCCGCGGAGTAGCGCTGACTACCTTGCGGCCGGCCGGTACGGCTGAATTTGACGGCGTAAAAGTTGATGTGGTCGCCGAAGGCGAGTTTATTGAGCGGGGGGTCACGGTGCAAGTGATTAAGGTTGAAGGCCGTCGGGTGATCGTTCGGGGTGTAACCGGTTAAATTTTTGGCGCTTGGTATAAATTTAAAATTTAAGCAAGGGGGAAAAACAATGGGATTTGAGCCTGTTTTGGTAATCTTGGCCGTAATTGTTATTTTTATAGTTTTTTCAGTTTTTTTCAGTTTTTTCCCGGTGGGATTGTGGATTGCGGCCTTTGCGGCCGGGGTGCGGGTCAATATTTTAACTTTAGTGGCGATGCGGTTGCGCCGGGTGGTGCCGTCAAGTATTATTAACCCGCTAATTAAGGCCAATAAAGCGGGTTTGAATGTCTCGATCAATAAACTGGAAGCCCATTATTTGGCCGGCGGCAATGTCGACCGGGTTGTCAATGCTTTAGTCGCCGCCCAACGGGCCAATATTTCTCTGGAATTTGAGCGGGCGGCGGCGATCGACTTGGCGGGCCGGGAGGTTTTACAGGCAGTCCAGATGTGCGTCAATCCTAAAGTGATCGAAACCCCGGTGATTGCCGCCATTGCCAAAGATGGGATTGAGCTGAAATGTATTGCCCGGGTTACCCTGCGGGTGAATATCGATCGGTTGGTCGGCGGCGCCGGGGAGGAGACGATCATTGCCCGAGTGGGCGAAGGGATTGTGACCACTGTCGGTTCGGCGGTTTCCCATAAAGAAGTGCTCGAAAATCCGGATTCAATTTCGAAAACCGTATTGAGCAAAGGATTGGACTCCGGGACGGCGTTTGAAATTCTTTCGATTGATATTGCCGATGTCGATGTCGGCCGGAACATCGGGGCGCAACTGCAGATGGATCAGGCGGAAGCCGATAAACGGATCGCTCAGGCCAAAGCGGAAGAGCGGCGGGCGATGGCGGTGGCCCGGGAGCAAGAGATGAAGGCGGCGGTCCAGGAAATGCGAGCCAAAGTGGTCGAAGCCGAAGCCGAGGTGCCCAAAGCCATGGCGGTAGCTTTACGTGAGGGAAAATTAGGAGTTATGGACTATTATAATCTGCAAAACGTGGTGGCCGATACCCAAATGCGCGGGGCGATTTCCGCAGTGGCCAAACCGGAAACGACCGGGAATGATAAAAGGTGATTCCGGTCCTTTCTAAAAAATTTATGTAGCGAAGTGAGGCGTTAGGAGCATGGCCTTGAAGGTCAAAACCGATCTTAACTTAAAACTTAGGCCCGAAAAGCAGGCGGAGCTTAAACCGGCGGTCGCGGCTCCGGCAGTGTCTCCGATCATAGCCGATCCGTCGGCCCAAGCGAGATCCGGCGAAGCAAGTCAACCATGCCCTTTAAAAGGGTTATTGGGCAAGTTTGATTCGGAAAACCTGATTCACGGCATAGTAATGGCGGAAATTTTAGGTAAACCGCGTTGCCGGGGGCGGCGCCGCTAACTGCTTAAATTGTAAAAAACCGCACCGATAACCCAAACGATGGCGTTTGGCCGGCGGCGGTGAAAAATGATTGTATTCTCTAATATAGGCTAAAAGCCGAGTGCTAATAGCCTTTTTTGTTTTTCTAAATTATTGTCAAGCAGGAGATTTTGGGTTGCAAAATCTTCCACCATTTTTTCCGGATTTTTAGCTCATAATAATGGCGAGGAGGTGAATGAAGATGAATTTGCAAAACCGAAACAACCTGCAAAACCAGAATAATTTACAAAATAATCAGATGAATCAAAATCAAAACCGGAATCAAAATCTGAATAACCAGGCTCAGTTACAAAATGAGGCGTCAGTCGCCGCCCGGGGGTATAATCCTCAGCAAGATCTGGAAATAGCTGCGCAAATGGGACAGAAGACCGCCGGGGAAATTCAACGCATCCTGGCTTCCAAAGCAGTTACCGGGATTGAATTCGCTTATGTCCCCTTTCCGGAGTCCGGAGCGAATCAGATGAATAATCAAAATAATCTGAATAACCAGTATAATGCTAATGCCAACGCCAACGCCAATGCTCTTAGCAATATGAACAACGCCCAACGATAAAGGATGAGGCCGTATTTTTTCAAATCAGACAAAGCCCGTTGACCATCATGGTTAGCGGGCTTTCTTTAGGTGACCAAAATGCAATGTAAAATATTGGAAACACTCTCTAAAAGCTGGTATAATTTAAAGAAAAAATCAAGACGGTAACAACACAACAATAAATGCAGTCAAGAATTTTGGAAAAATAAATTTAGGGCCTTGGTAATTATTGTAAACTAGGTTATAATGTATTTGTGAACATTATTGAGAATGGAGGCGAAACATTTGAGCCAACCAGTAACAATACTGATAGTTGAGGATGACCGTG
>JASFQO010000244.1:0-4816 GCA_050115405.1 Bacillota bacterium | reverse complement strand
TGAGCGCGGCCCGGAGCGTCGCCTTGATGCGCGAGGCTAAAAAGCGCGGGATTCGGGTGACTGCCGAAGTCACCCCGCACCATTTTAGCCTGACCGACGCCGCCCTGCAGGACTATAATCCGGTTTATCGGGTCAGCCCGCCCTTGCGGAGCGCGGCCGATGTCGCCGCGCTGCAGGCTGGGCTGCAGGACGGGACGATTGATCTGATTGCCACCGACCACGCCCCGCATACTCAGGAAGAGAAACATCGCGAGTTTTCGCTGGCCCTGACCGGAATGACCGGCCTGGAAACCGCTTTGGCGGTTGCCTGGACAAAGTTGGTGCGCGGCGGATATCTATCCAAGACGCAGTTGGTGGAGAGGATGGCAGTGGCGCCGGCGCGGCTTTTAAACCGGCCCGGCGGGCGGCTGCAACCGGGCGATCCGGCGGACGTCACTATTTTTGATCCCAATCGGGAATGGCAGGTGACCGAGGAGGACTTTGTCTCCTTGGGGCACAATTCCCCGTTTATCGGCGCGCAACTCTATGGCCGGACGGAAACGGTCCTGGTGGACGGGAAGTTGAAATATTGTAATCAAAAATTTATTGAATAAATATTTATTGTTTCTGTATATTTATGATATAATCAGGACAACGAAGAAAATAAGCTGGAGGTTTAATAATGCGACAGGCGCGCTTGGTTTTGGAAGACGGGACGATTTTTTACGGCGAATCCTTTGGCGCCGCGGGTACTGTCGGCGGCGAGGTGGTTTTTAATACCGGAATGACCGGCTATCAGGAGATTTTGACCGACCCTTCCTATAGCGGCCAAATCATTACCATGACCTATCCGCTGATCGGCAATTACGGACTGAACCGATTTGACAATGAGTCGGCCCATCCCTTCGCCCGGGGTTTCGTGGTCCGGGAGCATTGCGAAATCCCCGGCAATTGGCGGGCGGAAAGCTGTCTCGACGCTTTTTTAAAGCAATACGGGATTTCCGGCATTTGCGGGATTGATACCCGGGCGCTGACCAAACGGCTCCGTACGGAAGGGACGATGAAGGGAATGATCACCACCGCGGCCGATTCCGACGCGGCGGTACTGGCGCAGGTACGGGCGTTGCCGGACCTCTCCGGCCAGGATTTTGTCAAAATTGCCTCCACGGCCCGGCCTTACACAGTGGGCGCCGGCTCCAAGCCGGTGGTGTTACTTGACTACGGCGCCAAAGGGAATATCGCGCAATGTCTGGCGGACCGGGGGTGCCGGGTCACCGTGGCGCCTTGCGATACCGAAGCGGCGGCGATTTTGGAGATGAATCCCGCCGGAATCATGCTCTCCAACGGTCCCGGCGACCCGAAAGATGTCGGGTACGCGGTGGCGACCGTCAAAGAACTCATTGGAAAACTGCCGATTTTCGGAATTTGCCTGGGCCATCAAATCATTGCGCTGGCTTTAGGAGGCGACACTTATAAATTGAAATTCGGCCACCGCGGTGGGAATCATCCGGTCAAAGACTTAATTACCGGGAAAGTGACGATTACCTCGCAAAATCATGGTTTCGCCGTCTTACCGGAGTCGTTGAATCCGGAGGAAGTATTGATTTCGCACCGCAATGTGAATGATGGGACTGTGGAGGGATTGCGTCACAAATATCTGCCGGTTTTCTCCGTGCAGTATCACCCGGAAGCGGCGCCGGGACCGCAAGATTCCGCTTATCTGTTTGATGAATTTGTCGCGAATTTATAACCAAAACGTAGAGAATCGTGGGTGAAAATAATGCCTTTGGATCAATCACTAAAAAAAGTTCTGGTAATCGGTTCCGGGCCGATTATTATCGGTCAGGCCGCTGAATTTGATTATGCCGGCACCCAAGCGTGCCGTTCATTAAAAGAAGAAGGAATTTCCGTGGTGTTGGTCAATTCCAATCCGGCGACGATTATGACCGACGCCCACATGGCTGATCGCGTTTATCTCGAACCGTTAACCGTTGACTCGCTGCGCCGGATTATCGCCAAAGAGCGTCCGGACGGCTTATTGCCGACTCTGGGCGGGCAAGTGGGCTTAAATCTTGCGGTCAAACTGGCCGAAGCGGGGGTTTTGGCGGAATATCGGGTCCGGCTTTTAGGTACCCCGTTGGAGGCAATTAAAAAAGCGGAAGACCGGCAAATGTTTAAAGATTTAATGTTGGAGCTGGGCGAGCCGATCCCGGAAAGCGCCATTGTCTCCCAGTTGGAAGAAGCAATTGCCTTTGCCGCCAAAGTCGGATTTCCTTTGATTATCCGGCCGGCCTATACCTTGGGCGGGACCGGCGGCGGTATCGCCTCCGACCGGGAACAGTTGGAGACAATTACGCGGAAAGGCCTGACGTTGAGTCCAATTGGCCAGGTGTTGCTGGAACAGTCGGTCGCCGGCTATAAAGAGATCGAATATGAAGTAATGCGGGATGCCAATAATACTTGTATTACCGTTTGTAATATGGAGAATATCGACCCGGTGGGGATTCATACCGGCGACAGTATTGTCGTGGCCCCCAGTCAGACCCTGGCCGACCGGGAGTATCAGATGCTGCGCTCCGCGTCGCTGAAGATTATCCGGGCGTTGGGGATTGAAGGCGGTTGTAATATCCAGTTTGCTTTGGACCCCAATAGTTTTCAATATTATGTGATTGAAGTCAACCCCAGAGTCAGCCGGTCGAGCGCCCTGGCCTCGAAGGCCACAGGTTATCCGATTGCCAAAGTGGCGGCGAAAATCGCGATCGGCATGCATCTGGACGAAATTATCAATGCGGTTACCGGGAAGACTTACGCTTCGTTTGAACCGACTCTGGACTACGTGGTGGTCAAGATTCCCCGCTGGCCGTTTGACAAATTTAATCTGGCCAACCGGACCCTGGGAACTCAGATGAAAGCCACCGGTGAAGTCATGGCGATTGACCGCTGCCTGGAATCCGGTCTGATGAAGGCGATCCGTTCTTTGGAGATTGGCCTGTATGGTTTAATGATTCCCGAAGCCGCCGCTATGTCCGCTGAGGAATTACTCCGGGCTACCATGGCCGCGGACGACCGGCGCTTGTTTTTTCTGGCGGAATGTTTACGGCGTGGATATCCGATTGCCGATTTAGCTCTTCGGACCAGAGTCGACCCCTTCTTTTTGCGGAAAATAGACAATTTAGTGCAGATGGAACTTAAGTTGCGGCAAGAGGGTTATCAAAATCCGGAATTACTGAAAAAAGCCAAACAGTTGGGCTTTCCCGACCGGGAGATTGCCCGTTTAACCGGGACGACCGAGGAAACGGTCCGGGAATATCGTTACGGGCTGAAGTTGCGGCCGGTCTATAAAATGGTTGATACCTGCGCGGCGGAGTTTGAAGCGGCGACCCCGTATTTTTATTCCTGTTACGACCTTGAAAACGAGGCGGCGCCCACCGCCAGACGGAAGATTGCCGTGATCGGTTCCGGCCCGATCCGGATTGGGCAGGGAGTCGAGTTTGATTATTGCAGCGTTCATTCGGTCTGGGCTTTAAAAGCTTCCGGCATTGAAGCGATTATTATCAATAATAATCCGGAAACGGTCAGCACCGACTTTGATACCGGCGACCGGCTCTATTTTGAACCCCTGACCGCCGAGGATGTTCTGCATATCCTGGAACTGGAACGGCCGGAGGGCGTAATTGTCCAGTTCGGCGGGCAAACGGCGATTAATCTTGCAGCCAAGCTGGAAAAGGCAGGAATCAAAATTTTAGGGACCTCGGTGGACTCGATTGATTTGGCCGAGGACCGCAAACGCTTTGATAAACTGCTGATCGATTGCGGCATTCCCAAACCGGCCGGCCGGACCGTGATTTCCCTTCCGGAAGCGATCACGGTGGCGAAGGATATCGGTTACCCGGTTCTGGTCCGGCCGTCCTATGTCCTGGGCGGGCGGGCCATGGAAATTGTCTATAACCGGCAGGAATTGGAAAACTATCTGAGTTCTGCGGTGAAAGCTTCGGAGGACCATCCGGTATTGGTCGACCATTATGTAAGCGGCCGGGAATGTGAAGTCGACGCGATTTGCGACGGCGCGAACATTTTAATCCCCGGGATCATGGAGCATTTGGAGCGGGCGGGAGTCCATTCCGGCGACTCCATCGCCGCCTATCCCCACCAGCATTTGAGCCTGCTTGAGCAGGAGAAGATTCTCAGTTATACCTTGAAGCTGGCCAAAGCCTTGAAGGTGTGTGGGTTGATCAACATCCAGTTTGTCCTCTCCGATACTGAAGTCTATTGTATTGAGGTTAATCCCCGTTCCAGCCGGACCGTGCCGTTTATGAGCAAAATTACCGGCATCCCGATGGTGCAGGTGGCGACCAAATCCATCTTGGGGCGGACTATTCACGATCAGGGCTATGCCGGCGGTATGTGGCCGGAAACCAAACTGGTCGCGATGAAAGCGCCGGTCTTCTCTTTTGCCAAATTAACTCAGGTCGATATTTCTCTCGGGCCGGAGATGAAGTCCACCGGAGAAGTGATGGGCGTGGATGTCACTTATGCCGGAGCCCTGTATAAAGCGTTCATTTCCGCCGGGTTCAGTATGCCGCGCGGCGGGGCGATCCTGGCGACTTTAGCCGACAAGGACAAGGCGGAGGCTTTACCGTTATTAAAGAAATTGGCGGATCGCGGTTTTAAGATCTACGCCACTATGGGTACCGCCGCTTATTTGCGGGTGAATGGCGTCAATGTGGTTAAACTCAACAAATTGGCGGAAGAGTCACCCAATATTATGGACGCGATTAAACAAGGCTGGGTGCAACTACTAGTCAATACGATTACCCGGGGCAAAGAGCCGGAACGC
>JASFQO010000243.1:0-4840 GCA_050115405.1 Bacillota bacterium | reverse complement strand
CGAGGCCTTAATTGGCCGGGTGGTCAACGCCCTGGGCCAACCGCTGGACGGCAAGGGTTTGTCCAACACCGGCGAAACCCGCCCGGTCGAAAGCGAAGCGCCGGGAATTGCCATGCGGGAACCGGTTAAAGTACCGTTGCAGACCGGCATTAAAACGATTGACGCCCTGATTCCGATTGGCCGGGGACAGCGGGAATTGATTATCGGCGACCGCCAGACCGGCAAAACCGCTATCGCCGTGGATACCATTTTAAATCAGGTGAATACCGGTATGATCTGTATCTATGTCTGTATCGGCCAGAAGACTTCGACTTTGGCCCAGGTAACCAGACTTTTGGAAGAAAAAGGGGCGTTGTTTTATACGATTGTGGTGGCGGCCACGGCGCATGAACCGGCGTCATTACAGTATTTAGCTCCGTTCGCCGGTTGTACGATTGGTGAATATTTTATGAACCAAGGCAAAGATGTCCTGATAATCTATGACGACCTTTCCAAACATGCGGTAGCCTATCGGACCATGTCCTTGCTGTTACGGCGGCCGCCGGGGCGGGAAGCCTATCCGGGAGATATCTTTTACTTGCACTCCCGGTTGTTGGAACGGGCGGCCAAGTTAAGCATGGCTAACGGCGGCGGTTCAATGACCGCTTTGCCGATTGTCGAAACCCAGGCGGGCGATATTTCCGCGTATATCCCCACCAATATTATTTCAATTACCGACGGGCAAATCATTCTCAGTACCGAATTGTTTTTCGGCGGGAATCGGCCGGCGGTTAATATCGGCCTTTCGGTGTCGCGGGTTGGCGGTAACGCGCAACTGAAAGCGATGAAACAAGTCTCCGGGCGGTTACGTTTGGATTTGGCGCAGTTTCACGAGCTGGAGTCATTCGCTCAGTTTGGGGCGGAATTGGATAAGAGCGCTCAAGCGCGGCTGAACCGGGGTTTTAAAACGGTGGAACTGTTAAAGCAGGAACAGTACCATCCCATGTCTATTTACGAACAGATTATCCTGATTTTTGCGATTACCAACGGTTATCTGGATGAGGTCCCCTTGCATGAAGTCCGCCGCTTTGAATATGATTTCCTGCATTTCATGCAGATCGAGGGAAGCGCTTTTTACCGTCGGTTGGAGGCGAAGCAGTTTTTTGACACCGAATTGACCAATGAGTTGCATAAATTAACCGCCCAGTTCTGCCAGAGGTTTACGGTGACCACGTGATAACTAACAAAAAGAGGGTAATTTAGATGGCGTCAATTCGTGATTTAAAGCTTCGGATTAAAAGCACCCAAAATATTGAGCATATTACCAAAGCCATGCAGATGGTGGCGGCGGCCCGGCTCAAAAAAGCCCAGTCCCGCTTGGAGTCGGCTCGTCCTTACGCCCGGAAAATGGCGGAAGTGACCTTAGACCTGGTAGCGTTAACCCCCTGGTCGTTTCATCGGTTGATCCGGCCGCACAGTCAGATCAGACAGGTTTTAATCATTGTGTTTACCGGCGATCGGGGATTAGCGGGCGGATTTCACAATAATATTGCCGACGAAGCGATTGAATTTGGCGCCAGATTAGGGGAGCGGGTCCATGTTTCCTATTTTGTGATTGGCAAAAAAGGCTATGCCCGCTTTATCCAGCGGCGGGTCCCGGTCTATCACCGGTTTAAGCCGCCGGTGGCCGGCGTATCTTTTAAGACGGCGCAACGTCTGGCCCAAGAAATTATTGAGCTTTATAAAAGGGAAAAGTTTGATAAGATTTATTTATATTATGCGAAATTTTATTCGGCGATGAGTCAGAAAACGCGTCCGTTTCAATTGTTGCCGCTGGACCCGTCGCAATCAAAACAAAAGATCGAAGCGGAAGGGCAGTTTATTTTCGAACCGGATCGGAAAACTTTTGTGTACAGTATTGTGAACCGGTATGTCGAAAGTGAATTCTTCCGCGCTTTTTTAGAGACGGAAGTCGGCGAGCTGGGGGCGCGGATGTCGGCAATGTCGGCCGCTTCGGACAACGCCACCGAGATTATCGACAGGTATCGATTGCAATATAACCGCTTACGCCAAGGGCATATTACCACGGAAATTACGGAGATTGTCGCCGGCGCCGAAGCGTTAAAGAAGAATACCAGGTAAACAGGAGGCTTTTAACAATGGCAACAGGCCATATTGTGCAAGTTATCGGACCGGTTTTGGACATTGAGTTTTTGCCCGAAGAATTGCCGGCAATTCAGGCCGCAGTCACGATTGACTTTAATTTTCAAGACCGCCAAAAGCGGCAAATTGTCGCCGAAGTGATGCATCAAACGGGCAACAACCGCGTCCGCTGCGTGGCTTTAAATTCGACGGACGGTCTTACCCGGGGGATGACGGCGCAGACTGAGAATAAACCGATTAAGGTGCCGGTGGGTCGGAAAACTTTAGGACGCATCTTTAATGTGTTTGGGCAAGTGGCCGATGGCGGCGAGCCGATCCAGGCCGAAACTTATCTGCCAATCCACCGTAAAGCGCCCACTTTAGCGGAACAAGATTTGGATCAAAAAATTTTGGAGACCGGGATCAAGGTGATTGATTTACTCGCGCCTTACCCGCGCGGCGGCAAGATTGGCCTCTTTGGCGGGGCCGGAGTCGGGAAAACCGTCTTGATCATGGAATTGATCCATAATGTTGCTACCCAACACGGCGGGTTTTCGGTCTTTACCGGCGTCGGGGAACGGACCCGTGAAGGAAACGAATTATGGCTGGAGATGAAAGAATCAGGAGTCATCGACAAGACCACTTTGGTTTACGGCCAAATGAACGAGCCGCCGGGAGCCCGGTTACGGGTGGGTTTGACGGGACTGACGATGGCGGAATATTTTCGGGATCGCGAAAATCAGGATGTGCTCCTATTTATCGACAATATTTTCCGGTTCGTCCAAGCCGGTTCGGAAGTCTCCGCCTTACTCGGACGGTTGCCGTCGGAGGTGGGCTATCAACCGACCTTGGCCAATGAAGTCGGAGCGCTCCAGGAACGGATCACTTCCAATCAAAACGGTTCGATCACCTCGATTCAAGCGGTTTACGTTCCGGCCGACGATTATACCGATCCGGCGCCGGCGACGACTTTTACACACTTGGACGCGACCACCAATCTGGAACGAAGCATCTCCGAGTTGGGGATTTTCCCGGCAGTTGACCCGTTGGCTTCTACTTCCCGAATGTTATCGCCATTAGCGCTTGGTTCCGAACATTATGAAGTGGCGCGCGGGGTTCAGGAGACCTTGCAGCGTTATAAAGAGTTGCGGGATATTATTGCGATTCTCGGCATGGATGAATTAAGTGACGAGGATAAAGTGACCGTGGCCCGGGCGCGGCGGTTACAACGTTTTCTGTCCCAGCCGTTTCATGTGGCGGAAACTTTCACCGGCAGAGAAGGGCGATTCGTCCCACTTTCCGAGACTATCCAGAGTTTCAAGGAAATCTTAGCCGGACAACACGACAAACTGCCGGAAGAAGCCTTCTATATGGTCGGCAATATTGCCGAAGCCGTCGCCAAGGCCCAGAAATTGCAGGAGGATAATCACAATGCCAATACCGGAGGAAACAAATCCGAAGCTAAATCCGCCTAGCCAACGTTTAATGCTGGAAGTGGTCACGCCGACCAGTGTCGCCTTCTCCCGTGAAGTGGATCTGGTGGTGGCGCCGACCATCAACGGCCGGGTTGGCATTTTACCCCGACATATCCGGCTGTTAACCGTTTTAGATACCGGAGTGCTGGAGTACAAGATTGCGGGTCAGCCCTATTATATGGCGGTCAGCGAAGGCTATATGGAAGTTGCCCCTCATAAAGTGATTGTGCTGGCGGAGGCTGCCGATTTACCGGAAAATATCAATGTGGAACAGGCTTTGGCGGAGATGCGCCAGGCCGAAGAAGAGTTGCATCGGCCCATGAATGAAAAGATTAGTTTTGCCCGGAGCCAGGTCCACCTGCAACGCGCTTTGACCAAGCTGCAAGTGGCTAAGAAATACGGACAGAAAAAGGATTAATAAAAGATAAGAGGAGGAAGAGAGTATGTCAGACATCATGGTGGAATCTTTGTTTTACCTGGTGCCGCTTGGTTCATTATTGGCGCTATTTTATGCTCTGTATCTTTTTATGTTTGTCAGCAAACAGGAACCCGGCAATGCCAAAATGCAGGAGATAGCGGCGGCGATCCGGGAAGGGGCGATGGCTTACTTAAAACGCCAATATAAGGGCGTAATGATCTTTTTTGCGGTCTTATTCGTGATTTTAACTATTATTTCTTTTCTGGGCTATTTACCCAAAGTTGTCCCGTTCGCCTTTTTAACCGGCGGATTTTTCTCGGCTTTGGCCGGTTTTTTCGGAATGTTTACCGCTACTAAAGCTAATTCCCGGACGGCCTGGGCCGCCAGTAAGAGTCTCAACTCCGGTCTGCAGGTAGCTTTTAAAAGCGGCGCGGTTATGGGCCTGGTGGTGGTCGGTTTAGGCCTTTTGGATTTAAGTATTTGGTTTATAGTGTTGAAATATGGCCTGAAAATGGGTATTGCCGATATTACCGCCACTATGCTTAACTTTGGAATGGGGGCCAGTTCAATGGCGTTATTCGCCAGAGTCGGCGGCGGGATTTTCACTAAAGCCGCTGATGTCGGCGCAGATCTGGTCGGTAAGGTCGAAGCCGGCATACCGGAGGACGATCCCCGCAATCCCGCGGTGATCGCCGATAATGTGGGTGACAACGTGGGCGACGTGGCCGGGATGGGCGCGGACCTTTATGAGTCGTACGTGGGTTCGATTGTGGCGACATCGGCTTTGGCGGTATCGGCTTTTCTGGATCAAGGCGCCATGATGCAA
>JASFQO010000242.1:0-4849 GCA_050115405.1 Bacillota bacterium | reverse complement strand
GGCCGAATCTATTTGGGTAAAAACCGCCGGTGCGGTGAGCTATCATTATTGCGTCGGGTTTGCTTTTCAAGGCGTTTCAGCGGCAACCTATCAAAAAATTCGCGAATTGCTATTTAAATTGGCTGATCAAGACCATATGGAGTTATGAAAAATAGGTATGAGGCACAATCCCCTCTGGCAATATGGCGAGGGGTGATGTGAGATAACCCGTTTCATAAATTCCTGCTTCTCACTTCTCACCTCTCATTGA
Organism: Bacillota bacterium; assembly: GCA_050115405.1. Lineage (GTDB taxonomy): Bacteria > Bacillota > UBA4882 > UBA8346 > UBA8346 > DATCLA01. Next base: position 4,599 of record JASFQO010000242.1, on the reverse strand, counting down.
TGCATAGTCGCACCGTCAACGGGAAATAGTACTTTTTAAGGAAGTGATCAAAAAGTATTTCCCGAAAGGATGAGTGTAGAATGCGGCCTCGCTTTATAATTCCGGCATTACTATTAAGCTTGGTGGTTGTCACCGCCTGGGGATATTCGCAATATCAGTCCAAACGGCAATGGGAGATTAACGCCGAAAATCAATATCAGCGCGCGTTTGCTGAATTAACGACTCATGTGAATAACCTGGAAACCGATTTGTCCAAGTCTTTGGTAGCGGGCTCCTTCAGGCAAAACATTCGCTTGTTGACCGATGTTTGGCGCGAAGCCAATGCCTGCCAGGAAAATTTGGGACAACTTCCGTTAACCTCTTTAGAACTCTCCGCTACCAAAAAATTGTTGGCTAGTGTCGGTTCTTTCTGTTTTAACACCGCTCAAAAAAAATTATTGCAAGGGAATCGAGTCACCGCGACCGAATGGGAAAAGCTGCGGGTGTTGCGGGACCGGACCCGGGTAATGGTCAACCATTTAGGGAATATGCAGCAAAAATTTTTGAACTCCCAATCCCGGTGGTTGGAAATCGACCGGTTAAGTGTCGTTGGAGCGGCCGGAATGGCGGCCAATTCGCAAAACAACCAGGTTACCCGTTCATTTTTGATGCTGGAGGACGGTCTGAAACGGACTCCGGATATTGCTCATGAAGGTAATAATTTAAATTTTACGCCGCGTCCGACCGGGTTAACCGGCCGGAAAGTAAGCAGTAAGAAAGCGGTCGCGATTGCCCGACATTTTCTGCAATCGGACTATCCCCGGGCCAGGGTTAGTTATGAAAGAAAGATTGGGGGCGGCTTTCCGGGGTTTATGGTGCGGGCGAAATTACCCAATAATCCTGCTCAAGATCTACGTTGTAGTGTCAGCGCCAAGGGCGGGCATGTGACCTGGTTTTTGACTAACCGGAAGGTTAATTATTCCCGGTGGGGCCTTGACCGGTGCGCAGTTAAAGCTACCACTTTTTTAAGCCAAAACGGATATCCGGATCTGCAAGTTGTGGCCCGGGAATCATACGCCAATGTGGCTACCCTAACCTGCGCGCCGCAGCGGGGCCGGGTGCTTTACTATCCGGAACTGGTTAAAGTACAAGTGGCGCAAGATAATGGGGCTATTTTGGGCTGTGACTTGATTCCTTATTTAACCTTTTATAATCCGGCCAGGCCTTCTGCCCCAAAGCCGGCTTACAGTACCAGGCAAATTGCCAAAATGCTTAATCCGTACTTTGAAGTGGAAAAGATCCGGCGCGTCGAAGTATTGGATGAAATGTTTAATAAGGTTCCCTGCTATGAAGTTGCCGGTACTCAAGATACCGATCGCTATTTGATCTATTATAACGCCGCCAATGGCCGGGAGGAGAAAATTCGCCGAGTCGACCGCAACGGTAATGAACTGCTTTAGAGGCGCTGAAAGCTGGAGGCTGGATAAAACCACTGAATTTTTGCAGTTTACTAAGGTCGTTGACTCCGGCTTCTAGCTTCCGGTTTCCAGTGTGACGCGAGTAAAACTCATTTTCATTGTCCTAAATATGGTGTTTATTTTCTAACAAGCGTTTGAGTATTAGCTGTTACGGCAAATACCCAAACGTTTTTTTAATAAAGCCGGATATGTTCGTTATTCTTTAACAGGGCCGTTGACTTCCAACCTCTAGCCACCAGCTTCCAGCCTCCGGTTACTAGAAACCAGGAAAAATGTTGGTAATAATGAAAAACTTTTAAAAAAGAAGGGATTTGGCAAAAACCAGAAAATAAGTTAATTATAAACCCGACATACTTTTAACCTTAAACCCTTAACCCTTAACCCTAAACCTTAAACTTTAGAGCTTTCGCGAAAGGACTCCCCGCATGTTGGAAGCATTACCGGACATTTTCATTGTTACCTTGGCCATAGTCGCCCATTTGACCGCCTACATCCAACTTCGCTTGGACCAGACCGGCCAGAAGATATTTCCGCCGCAATGGTCGGGACAATGTCTATTTTTGTTGGGGCTGTCGCTGTTTTTGGCGTTGCTGATGCCTTTATACCGGAAAAGGCGCAGTTTGATCCGGGTTACCCTCTTGATTCGGGCCTGCATTTTAGTTTTGATTGGTCTGCCATTCGGCGCTTACCTGGGAATTGAAATGACCTTACTGAGCTTTTTAATAGTGGAGATTTTTCATTATTGCAGTATCCGGGAGAGTATCATCTTTTCGTTGCTTTTAACCGGGGGGCTGGCGGCGTTGCAACAACCGGTCAAGGCATGGGGGAGGATCTTGCCGGCCGGATCGGCCCACGATGTGGTTTCATTTCTGGTATTTATCCTGATGATAATCTTGTTAAGCGCCGTTATCCGCTATCGTTGCGACAACCAGGTCACGCAGGCGGAACTCAACCGGTGTCTTGACGAAACCACGTTACAGTTGACCGAAGCCAATCTCCGGCTTCAGGAGTATGCCGCGATTTCCGAAGCGGAAGCCAAAGCAAATGAGCGCAAGCGCTTGGCCCGAGAGATCCACGATACCTTGGCCTATACTTTAACCAACTTAGTGATGATGTTGGAAGCGGCGATTGATATGTCCTCCGATAGTGGCGATGAGTTGGCGGTGCATTTAAGACGAGCGCGCGACCAAGCCAAAGAAGGCTTGGTAAGCGTCAGGGATGCTCTGCGGGCTTTACGGCCGGCGCCCGTCGCGGAAGAGGGCGGGCTTATCGCCATTTACCGCCTGGTCCATACCTTTACCGCCGCTACCCGGATTCAAGTGGATTTAAATCTGGGGGATGTCCCGGCGTATTTTGGCGCCGAAGCCGATTGGACAGCGTATCGCCTGGTACAGGAAGGGATCACTAATGCGCTCCGTCATGGGAAAGCGACATTGATCGCGATTTCGTTTTGCCGGGAACACGGCGGCGTCAGAATCAGAATTAAAGACAACGGGAAGAGCCTGACGCAAACGCCCCAGGAGGGATATGGGTTACAGGGAATGCGCGAACGGGTCGAACGGTTGGAGGGCCATTTATCATTTGGCTATGAAGCGGGCAAGGGGTTTACCATATCCGCGTGGTTGCCGTTGAAAGAAGGTTGATTTGTGCATGGAAAAGATTAAGGTATTATTGGTTGATGATCAGACGCTGTTTGTGGAAAGTCTGCGAATGGTCCTGGAGACCCGGGCTGAGGATATTGTTGTGGTCGGCGTGGCCTCCAATGGTAAAATCGCGCTTCAATTAGCCGCAACAGAAAGGCCCGATGTGGTTTTAATGGATGTCCGCATGCCGGAGATGGACGGAGTCGAGAGTACCCGGGTACTGAAGAGTAAGTATCCCGAGATGAAGGTATTGATGCTAACCACCTTTGACGATGACGAATATGTCATCAATGCGTTGCATCTCGGGGCTGCCGGATATTTGTTAAAAGACGTGCCGCCCCAGGATTTAATCCTGACGATCCGGACCGTTTATCGCGGGGGAGTCCTGATCGCCCCGCAAGTCGCCGCGAAATTGGCCGACCGCTTGTTTCAAATTAACTATGGTAATCCGGACCGGTTGGGCAGCGGGGCCGACGCCCCCGAGTGGCTGAAGTTGTTGAATCAACGAGAGAAAGATATTCTGCGGCTGTTGGTCAATGGTTACGACAATAAGGAGATCGCCGCCCGACTGTATCTTGCCGAACAGACCGTCAAGAACTATGTCAGTAATATTTATTGTAAGATGGGAGTCCGCGACCGGGTCCAGGCCTTACGTCTGGCGGAAGAGTCCGGTCTGTAATAAACCGCCGCAGCGCCAACCGCCATTGCGGTAATCCTCGATTTGCCCGCTTTAACGTCCCTACCTGCCGCGCCGTCCTTTCGTGCGGAGCGTTGACAATAATAGCCCAAAATCCTGACCTTCATGTTTGCGCCGCAGGCGTTAAGAACCGATAGCCATCATCCCGACGGCCGGAGATCTTAACGTCCCTCCCGGCGTTGCCATGCTTTCCTCCTTGTTTATGAAGGGCTGATCAAGGAATGTTGACCATTTACTAACTTTTAGTATAGTACTGAAGTACTTTATTTAATTTACATAATATTGAAAATCCGTACTACAGTTGGCAGACTTCCGTGTGGAACTGTGTTATAGTAAAAATATTCATAGACAGTCTAAAACAGGGAGGTTTATGGACATGCAATTACAGAAAGTTATGCGGGAATCGTTATTATTGATGTTAATGGGAGGATGCGTCTTAACCCCGACCTTTGCGGCCCCGGGACAAATCACTTTATCGGTCCTATATGAATATTCCAGCGAGGGTCAAAAGGTTTGTTTCAATAAACTTTTAGCACAATATGAAAAACTGCATCCCGGGATTAAACTGGATGTTCAGGTTGTGCCTTTAGGCAAATGGACTGAGATCATGCGGATGCGTGCCCTTGCCAACGATTACCCCGATGTCACTATTTGTGCGTTACAACGGGTTGGGGAATGGATGGGTGCCGGGAAGTTGGCGGCCGGCAACCAATATATCCCGGCAAACGTCTTAAATAAATACCCTAAAGGGCGTCTGGCGTCGGTTACTGATAATAACGGCCGGATTTACGGCCTGCCGCTT
>JASFQO010000241.1:0-4859 GCA_050115405.1 Bacillota bacterium | reverse complement strand
TCCCCAAGAACTGAAATTTTACCTGGCGACGAATTTGAGTAATAATAGTCAAGGTGCTTGATTGCTATTGGTAGATAGATGGGATGTTTTTAACTTGATTAGTTTCCGACAATTGGAACCCTAATTCCGGTTCGGCATTATTGTCAGGGCAAAATATAGCTATACTTAAGTGGAGAATGTAAAAAATGGGTAAAAGTTTAGTCTTGGCCGAAAAACCCTCGGTTGGCCGGGAATTGGCCAAAGTATTAAATTGCCATCAAAAGGGCAATGGCTGTTTTCAGGGGCCGAAGTATATAGTCACCTGGGCTTTGGGTCATTTGGTGACATTAGCCGATCCCGAGGTCTACGGTGCCAAATATCAGACCTGGAAAATTGAGGATTTACCGATGCTGCCCGCGAAGATGGAATTGGTGGTGATCCGGCAGACTGCCAAACAATTCGGAGCGATCAAAAATTTAATGAAAATGCCGGAGTTGGACGAATTGATCATCGCCACCGACGCCGGACGGGAGGGGGAGCTGGTCGCCCGTTGGATCATTCGCAAGGCCGGCTGGCATAAGCCGATCAAACGGCTGTGGATTTCTTCCCAGACGGAACGGGCGATCAAGGATGGCTTCCACAATTTGAAACCGGGTAAAGAATATGACCGTCTGTATGCCGCCGCGCAGTGTCGGGCCGAAGCCGACTGGCTGGTGGGCTTAAACATCACCCGCGCGCTTACCTGTAAGTATAACGCCCAACTTTCCGCCGGGCGGGTCCAGACCCCCACCTTGGCGCTGGTGGTGGCGCGGGAAGAAGCAATCAAAAAGTTTGTCCCCAAAGATTACTGGACAGTTCAAGTGTGTGTTAAGGGTTTTTCTATGCAATGGCGGGATAAAAACGGCCAGACCCGAATTTTCGACAAAAAGCGGGCTGAAGCCATTTTAGCGAAACTCGATGGAGCGACGGGTGAAATAGTGGAAGTTAAGAAGGAAGCTAAAAAAGACCTCCCGCCCCCGGCTTATGATTTAACCGAACTCCAACGGGACGCCAACCGGAGGTATGGATTTTCGGCCAAACAAACTTCGTCGCTGATGCAACGACTGTATGAGAATCATAAACTGGTGACCTACCCGCGGACTGATTCCCGCTATTTGAGCGAGGATATCGTCCCGACATTACCGGAACGGTTAAAAACGATTGCCACCGGGCCGTATGCCGCGACTGCCAATGTGATTTTGCGTAACCGGATTAATCCGGGAAAACGGTTGGTGGATAATGCAAAGGTGACCGATCATCATGCGATTATCCCGACCGAAGAGCCGGTTTATCTCTCAAAGTTAAGTGACGATGAAGCCAAGATCTATGATTTGATCGTGAAGCGGTTTTTAGCTGTTTTGTCGGCTCCGTTTGAATATGAGCAAACTACCGTGAAATTGCGGGCCGGTGATGAGTTATTTACGGCGCGCGGGAAAATAGTCAGGCACAAAGGATGGCGCGCGATTTATGGGGGAAGCGGCACTATGGAAGATGAACGGGACGAAGAAGAACCGGATCAAACCCTTCCTGAGGTTCGCCAGGGGGAGCGGTTACCGATCCAAGGAAAACGCCTGATTGTCGCCAAGACCAGACCACCGGCCCGGTTCACCGAAGCGACCCTGCTTTCGGCGATGGAGCATCCGGGAAAGACGATTGAGAATGAACACTTGCGGGAAGTGATCGAGAACGCGAGCGGACTGGGGACTCCGGCCACCCGGGCCGAGATCATCGATAAATTGTTTAACTCATTTTATCTTGAGAGGAACGGGAAGGAAATCCATCCAACCTCCAAAGGAATCCAACTGATCGGCCTGGTTCCACCGGAATTAAAATCCGCTGAACTGACGGCAAAGTGGGAGCAACAACTTAACGAGATTAGCAAAGGTAAGGCGGTTACTCATCCTTTCATTACCGGTATTCGGGATTATGCCACTCAATTGGTCCGGATGGTACTCGGTAGTACTCAAACCTTTCGTCACGACAATTTGACCCGGGTGAAATGCCCGGAATGCGGCAAGTTTCTCCTGCAAGTTAAGGGTAAACGTGGGGAGATGCTGGTTTGTCAGGATCGGGAATGCGGCTATCGCCAGGGAATTTCGCGGACCTCAAACGCCCGCTGCCCGCAGTGCCACAAAAGGATGGAACTCCGGGGCGAGGGGGAAGGGAAGACTTTCACTTGTACCTGCGGGTATCATGAAAAATTATCGGCTTTTACTAAGCGACGTGAGACGGAGAAGAGTTCGGGGAATAAGCGGGAAGTGCAAAGGTTTATGCAACAGCAGAAGAAAGAAGAACCGATGCTCAATACCGCGCTGGCGGACGCCTTGGCCAAACTGAAAAAGCCGGGTGGAAAATAGGCATGGAGGCCCGCGCCGCAGCATGAGGAAAATTACTTTTCATTGCTTTCCAGCCTCCGGCTCCCAGCTCAATGTCATTAAGCTTAGCTTGGATTGTACTTAACTATCACATATTATTTTAAATCATCTTTAGCCGGTTACCCGGTACCCGAGATTCGGCGCCATCGCCCAGACGCGCCGATGAATTTTGCCGGATTGGCTGAGCTTTCAGTTTCGCATTCGCGTCGTCAAAAGTCGTGCAGTGCTAGGAACGACCGAGGGAGGAGCGGAGATAATACTTGCTGTATATCGAGCACCGGAGCGACCGAGTGACAACGCAATGGGCGGCTTTTCACGGCGCATCAGCCAATCCGGCAAATCCCCCTTACCTCCCTCAAATTTAAAAAATTTTTTCTTTATTCCATTTTTTGTAAGAGTAGCTTGATGACATTGACCTCTAGCTTCCAGTTTTACCCGAGCGATTTTTTGAGGAGATTGCGCAATTGGGTCTCTTCGCTGACTTGTTGCCCGGATAAGGTAATTGCGGTGTCGATCAGCGCCAGATGGGAATAAGCCTGTGGAAAGTTGCCCAAAAGCCGTTTGGTGGTAAAGTCCAGGTCTTCGCTATACAGACCCAAATGGTTGGCATATCCCAGTAATTGTTGAAAGAGCCGTTCCGCCTCGGCATGTTCTCCGATTAAAAAGAGACTTTTAATCATCCAAAAGGTGCAGACCGTAAAGGACGAACTGGGTTCGCCGAAATCATCGGGGCTGCGGTAACGGTACATCAGGCCGTCTTTACCCAAGATTTCCCTGGTCCTACGGACAGTCTGCACATATTGCGGATCATCCGCCGCCAGAAAGCCATAGTCCGCCATTAACAGATTGGCGGCGTCCAGGTCGTTGCTGTAGTAGGATTGCGTGAAGCATTGCAATTGTTCGTTCCAGCCATTGGTTAAAATGTCTTGTTTGATGATTTCCTTGAGACGCGTCCATTCAAGCGCGGCGGCTTTTTTGCCGAGCAGTTCCGCGATTTTGGCACCCCGGTCCAAAGCGACCCAACAGAGCATTTTCGAAAAGGTAAAATGTTTTTCCTGGTTGCGGTATTCCCAAATCCCTCGGTCCGGTTTGGCCCAATTGGTCTTCACCGTCCAGACCAAAGTCCGCACCACCGTCCACAAATCTTCGCTAAACGCCAGGGAGTTGCGGAATAAATTGAAATAATGATAGGTCACATCAATCAAGACTCCATAAATATCGTTTTGTTTTTGAAGATAGGCGGCATTGCCGGACCGGACCGGTTTGGAACCTTCATATCCGCTTAACCATGGGAGTTCTTTTTCATGCAGGAGATGTTCGCCGCGAATGCCATACATAATTTGGATTTTGGGATCTTTATAGGGGATCACGTCCAAAATGAACTTAAAAAAGCGTTCGGCGCTATCATAGTGTCCCAAGGTGGTCAATACCGAAATGACCATTGAAGCGTCGCGCAGCCAACAAAACCGGTAATCCCAGTTGCGGCAGCTTCCGATGGTTTCCGGCAAAGATGTGGTCGCGGCGGCCAGGATCGCCCCGGTTTTTTGATAGGTCAAAAGTTTCAGAACCAGCGAACTCCGGATGATTTCTTCATGGTATTTATAAAATTGAGTGCTTTGGTCGATCCAATTCAGCCAGTAGGTCTTCGTCCGTTCCAATAACAGGCGGACCCGGTCGAGATTGATTTCCAGGATTTTTTCATTATAGCTTAATAGAAAGAAGCAATCCCCGTCAATGCTGATTGCGGCGCCTTGCAACACTTGGCCGAAGTCAAGATTGGAGTAGAGATAGACCGACTCATACGCCCCTTTGGTGGTATAGCTTTTCAGATAATCTTCATAAATTTGATGTTTGGTGGGATAGCGGGCATAAGCTAATTTAGGGTTATAACAAAATTTAACTTGCGGCCGCCCTTTGATCGGCTGCAGATAACGGATGATATCCGGCGGGCAATGGTGAGTGCCGCGTTCGGTCTTATAGCGCGGCATAAAATCAAGCACGCGGAACGCATCGCGGCCATTGTCGAATACCGTCTCCAAAATATTGGTCCGGGGCAGATATTGTTGGGTCACCGTAAAATCAGCGGCGACTGTGATCCCAAATTCCCCGCCTTTTTTGCGGTCCAGCAGTTTGGCGAAGATCGAGGCGGAGTCAAAATCAGGCAAGCAGCACCATTCGATGTTCCCGGTTTGGGAAATCAAAGCCACGCTGCAACAATTGCCAATAATACCGTAATTTAAGTTGTCCATAGACGTTGCACATCCTTTAATCATGTAATATAGCATATACTATTCTTTAGAAAAAGTTTGCTTTTTGGTAAACTTTTTTGCAAGAAGAGATAGTATAGCGCCACTTAAATAACTGGGAAAATACAAATAATATTGAGAATACACATTCAACAAAATACGCCAAGCTCCTGTAGGAAACTTGAGTATTTTACAGAAGTTTTTGTTATTTTTAAAATGG
>JASFQO010000240.1:0-4863 GCA_050115405.1 Bacillota bacterium | reverse complement strand
AAGCGGTATGAGTTAAATCTTGGGTGACTCCGCTATCGACCACCGACCCGTTATACACTTCATAGAGTGCTTGCGTCCGAAAATACGGGCCGATTTTCATACCGAGACCACAGGCGTAATAATAACCGTTCCGGGCGCTGGCGGTAGCAGGCAAGTCGGAGACTATTAAAAAATTATAGCCCAATTTGCCTAATAAGTAGATATTATTGGTCTCGGTTTCGGATATTTCAAACGCAAACAAGCCATAAACCGGTATGTATTGAAACTTCAGGCTGTACTCATCAATATTTCTGTCAAGTTGATATTCCACGCCGAATCCGCTTTCAAAACTATTACCGTCGAAAGTATATTCATACGAAAAGTCAAAACCGGAACCAACTTGCAAACTGGTCCCATCGACCTCAATATCACCTCTGTAACTATACCCGATCCAAAAGGCGTTTTCCGCCAAAGCCACCGCAGCGCAACTGAGGATCAAAAGCAGCGTTACTGCGATTACCGCAAATCCTTTTTTCATTCCACAATCCCTCCATGTTTCAACCCTATATATAAGTATTTATAAATTATTTCGGCAAATTTTTAAAATTGTTTAGAGTCATTTTTTGATTTTGGTAAATTTTTTTATTGTATACGCATTTTTATTCCGATTAGAGCAGTAAAAGTGGCATATGTTCAATGCCACTTTTACTGCTTTTTACATAAAACATCGTTAAAAACCAAACATTAAAAATCAGATTAGGTTGCAGAAATGATTAAAAAATATAAATTGGACTTATTTGACGACAAAAAATAAATTTGTGATATCGGTGTCATGCGTGTCATACTTGGATAACAAGCATTTCGTCATCTTCTTGGAACTCATATCTTTTATTTTCTATTTGAATTTTAAATTTATTTAAAAACTTTTTGGCAATTACCATTTTTGTAGTTTTGCCTTGAATTCGAAAGGCATTTTCGGTTGCTTCCGTTAAAGGGATAATTCCGATCTGGCGATTTTCGGGATCATATAATAATTCGATGTACCCTTTTTCGGCCAGATATTTTTGCACTACAGGCTTATAAAATGCAAATCGTCCTTTGGAGTTGATGCCAATAGTCCTGTCAGAGTTGCCTTTTTTGGACTTCTCCTTGTAATATTTGATAAAAGCCATAATTCCACGCTCCTCTCTTATTTAACTAAATTTATTCGCCGTTACCCACATTATCCCTTTTTTGTAATAATATTAAAATCAAATTTTGTGGGGATGAATCCAATAACAGCGAGTAAAGCCGATTAATTGGACAAAACTAATTACTATTTTACAGAGGATAGTTGATCGAACAAATGTTTTTATGTTATAATACAAACGGCATGAACATTTGTTTTGGCAAGGAGCATCGCTAATGGAACTGATGGACAAGGTAAAAATTCTGGCTAATGCCGCCAAATATGACGCTTCTTGCGCTTCCAGCGGCAGTAACCGTCCTAATATTTCCGGTGGCCTGGGTAACGCAGCCGCCTCCCCGGTCGGCATCTGCCATAGTTGGGCGGCGGATGGCCGGTGCATCTCCCTTTTAAAAATTCTCTTCTCCAATCAGTGCATCAACGACTGCGTTTATTGCGTTAACCGGCGCAGCAATGATATTCCCCGCGCTACTTTTACCGTTGATGAACTGGCTGATTTAACCGTCGGTTTCTATCGGCGCAATTATATTGAAGGCCTTTTTTTAAGTTCCGGAGTGATTCAAAGTCCCGATTATACTATGGAACTGCTTAATAAGGTAATTCGTAAACTCCGTCAAGAACAACGTTTTAACGGCTATATCCATCTGAAAGTAATTCCGGGCGCGAGTCTGGAGTTGGTCCGGGAAGCCGGTCTATTGGCCGACCGCCTCAGTGTCAATATTGAACTCCCCTCCGAACAAGGGTTACAGCAATTAGCGCCGCAAAAGCGACGTAGTGATCTCTTGACGCCAATGGCCTTTATCGGGACCGAAATCCGGGCGGCTACCGCTGAACGGCGCAAATTTAAGAAAGTCCCGCTGTTTACACCCGCCGGTCAAAGCACTCAAATGATTGTCGGGGCGTCGCCGGAACCGGATTATCAAATCTTACGGTTGGTCGAACAACTGTACCAAAGAGTTAATTTACGTCGGGTCTATTATTCGGCCTACATACCGGTCAATCACCATAGTCCCTTATTACCGGCCTTGCCCACTCCCCCGCTCAAACGGGAACACCGTCTCTACCAGGCCGACTGGTTGTTACGGTTTTATGGATTTCACGCCGCGGAAATCGTGAATCCCGCCTATCCCGAATTGGAGACGGAGTTAGATCCCAAAACCGGTTGGGCGCTGCGCAATTTGGACCGTTTTCCCATCGAAGTCAATCGGGCCTCTTATGAGGAGTTATTACGCATTCCCGGGATCGGCATAAAGTCGGCCCGCCGGATTGTCGCGACGCGGCGTTTTGGCGGTTTAAACTTTGACAATTTAACTCAACTGGGAGTAGTGCTAAAACGAGCGAAATATTTCATTACTTGCCGGGGAAAATTCTTGGAACGTCAGGATAATGAGGTGATTATCCGCAGAAAATTGTTGGCTTTGGAATTGCCGTCATCTCTCCCCGGCCCGGCGGACGTCCAATTGCCTTTATTTCAAGTTGGTGATTAAAATTAAAATAAGACCGATAAACGAAGAGGGCCAAGCCAATATCATTTTACCCTCTCGTCTTCCGTCTTACCTTATAAAGGCGATAGTCGAATTACGAGGGATCAAAAATGTTCACTTATTTTTATGACGGTAGCTTGGAAGGCTTGTTGACAGCATTGGCGACGACCGTCGATAGTGACGCGGAAATTCAGGCAATCACTACACGGCAAAACTTTCAACCGGACTTATTTAGCGAAGTCCGGGAAATAATTACGGATCAAAACATGGCCATGACGTTTCTGGAACAATTGCGCGCCCGATTTAGAGGGCGGACTTTGACAACGTTGGGAAAGTGCTTCTTGGCGGAAACGCCCGGGAGCGCCATGACCATTCGGGATTTTATCCGTCTTTTATTTAAGTACGGGGAGCGGATAGCCTGGAATTCGGCTAATGCGACCGTAAGGCAAATTAACCGTATTGGCGACCAAGTAAGCTATGAAGTCTTACGGTTACAAGGATTCGTTCGGTTTCGGCAGTTGGCGACGGAAGAATTTTATGCGGCGATTGAGCCGGACCATAATGTAATCCGTTTGCTCGCCCCCCTTTTCGCCGCCAGGTTTGCCGACCAACAATGGCTGATTCACGATCTGAAGCGACAGACCGGGATTTATTATGACGGGGCCGTTTGTCGGTTCTTGCCGGAAGTAACGGTCGCTGCCGATCTGGCCGCCGCCAGTCGGCCCTTTACCGCAAATCTCTCCCCGACCGGCTTCGCCGCTGCCGAATTAGAGTATCAAACAATTTGGAATCAATATTTTCAGGCCATTGCCATTCCGGAACGGGCTAATCCTCGGGCACAACGGCAAAGAATGCCCCGACGGTATTGGAAACATTTGGTGGAACGGGTTGAAACATGATTAACGTATTTTCACTCTAACGTCCATGCCCTGGCTGCGCCGGGCACAAGACTGTGAGTGTAACTTCTGTCGAATTTTCACCCTAATCCACCACAATCCTTCCCGGTTTTCTTGAGATGACCTCATAATTCCGGCGGACCCCGGCGCCCATTTCCCGGACGATCATGGTCAGGTACTTATAAAGCTCCCGGTTGGTATAGTCCTTAATGGGAATCCCCAAGCGACGCGCAAGATAGAGAGTAATCAAATCCCGTTTCACCCGCTCCTGATTGAGACAAAGCATTGCGAAACTGAGATCGCAGGCATTTTCGGAAGCGCTTTTTAAGACCAATTGGCCGAAGTAGCGCAGCACGGCCGGGTTTAAAGTGCTTTTACCCACGCCGGCGTAGAGCGAATTAATAATGTTGATTGTATTATATTCGGTGTCAAAATCAAAAAAGTCGGTATAATCCGACCGCAACATCGCCCCTTCCCGCAGTTTAAACCGGCCCAATTCCAGTTCGTCCGGAGTTTGGTTGGCGAGGTCGTCAAGCAGGATTTTCGTCTTATAAAAGGTAAAATCGCTCTCCGCCACCGTCTTTAATAGCTTAACATTGATCGTCATTTCCCGGTTGGTGGCCTCGTAACGGATTTCATAGGGTGCGGGCAACAGGTAAAGCTGTCCTCCGTGTTTGATGATTCCCGGCGTAACCGTGATCGTCGCGGCTGCGACGATCAAATCCGCGCCGCAAATTATGCCGCTGGAATAGGACTGCAACGCGATCCGCCAGAAATCACGCGGAAAATCGCGTAAATTTTCCAACATTTCCGTCTTTAAAATACGTCCTTTACCGAAATTGGGCAATTGATTTTGAAACACGATTATTCCCCTCTCGTCATTCGTGATTCGCCGTTCGAAGTACACTCTCGTCGCTCGTGGCTCGTGGTTCGCCGTTCGGAGTACCAAAAGCAAATATCTTGGTTGGTTCAAAATGGTTTTAACTGTTAACTGTACACTGTCAACTGTGACGTCAGTCACTTCAGTCCGTCAAAAAAGTCCAGTTCCGAGAGGTCATTCTCAAAGGCGAAGTATTTTTTTTGACCGATATACAATTGATCTTGATCCCGGGCGATCGGCGCCACATGAAAACCCCAGTTGCGATCGTGGGCAAACAGAAAGAACCGCGTCTCCCCGTTTTGGATCGTATCGGTATCTTCCTGATAAATCTTGTCCGGGTATTCTGCGGTGATATTTTCCGCATAAATCGGGGTGAAATCTTTAAAATCATTTTCGTAGATAAATTCCTGCCGCAGGATTCCCTCCTGGTCCTTTAAG
>JASFQO010000239.1:0-4867 GCA_050115405.1 Bacillota bacterium | reverse complement strand
GTCTGCAATTTGCGGCGGATGCGCGGAATATTGTAAAAGAAATCCAAAGCCTCCTCGACGGTCATCTCCAATACTTCATGGATCGTTTTCCCTTTATACCGCACTTCCAAAGTCTCCCGGTTATACCGCTTCCCGCCGCAGACTTCGCAAGGCACATAGACATCGGGTAAAAAATGCATTTCAATTTTAATAATGCCGTCGCCGCAACAGGCTTCACAGCGTCCCCCCTTGACATTAAAGGAAAACCGTCCCGCGGCGTAACCGCGCATTTTCGCCTCCGGAGTCCCGGCGAACAACTCCCGGATCGGGTCAAACACTCCGGTGTAGGTCGCCGGATTGGAACGCGGGGTCCGGCCAATCGGCGCCTGATTGATATCAATTACCTTATCAAGGTTCTCCAAACCCGCGATTGAGTCATGCGCCCCCCATTGCAGGGTGGTCGCCCGGTTTAACCGGGTGGCGGCTACCGGATAGATAATCTCATTGACCAGAGTGCTCTTGCCGGAACCGGAGACCCCGGTGACACAGACAAACAAGCCCAGGGGAATTTGGACGTCTATCTTTTGCAGATTATGTTCCCGGGCGCCTTTCACCGTCAGATACTTACCATTAGGTTCCCGCCGCCGCTGCGGCAAAGGGATCGCCCGGGTTCCGGTCAAATACTGGCCGGTCAGCGAAGCGGGACATTGCAAAATAGTCTCCAGCGGTCCCGCGGCCACCACCGTCCCGCCGTGTACCCCGGCTCCCGGGCCGATATCGACGATATAGTCGGCCTCCCGAATCATCTCTTCGTCATGTTCCACGACGATTACCGTATTACCCAGGTCCCGCAAGCCCTTCAAGGTATCCAGCAAGCGGCGGTTATCCCGTTGATGCAGGCCGATACTGGGTTCATCCAGGATATACAGCACTCCCACCAGCGACGAACCAATCTGTGTCGCCAAACGGATCCGTTGCGCCTCGCCGCCGGAAATAGTCCCCGCCGCCCGGTCCAGGGTCAGATAGTCCAACCCAACGTTGATTAAAAAGCTCAACCGGGATTGAATTTCCTTAATAATCTGCCGGGCAATCATCTGTTCCTTGGGAGAAAGCTGTAGCCGCGAGATAAAATCCCGCGTTTCCCGGACGGATAAAGCCGTCAGCTGACTGATATTCAAATCCTGCACCAATACCGCCAGGTTCTCCCGCTTCAACCGGGCGCCGTGGCAAGTGGCGCAAGGCTTCACGGTCATATATTTTCCGATCTCCCTGCGGATATAGTCGGAGTTGGTCTCCCGGTAACGCCGCTCCAGATTGCGGGCCACCCCTTCAAAGACCGCCTGATGCCGCATTTGCCGGTTTTGGCCTTGATAGACAATTTCAATCTTGGCGCCGCCGGTCCCGTAAAATAAGACCCGGAGCTGTTCCGGAGTCGCCTCTTTCAAGGGCCGGTCCGGGTTGAGGCCGCAGTATTTGGCCGCCGCCTGCAAATACTGGAGCGACCAGGACTCCTGGTCCGAACTCCAGAAACGAATCGCCCCCTGATTTAAGGAGCGTTCCGGGTCAAACAACAGTTGCGGGTCGACTTCCATTTTAAATCCCAAACCGGAACAGGCCGGGCAGGCCCCGTAAGGGTTGTTAAAAGAAAACATCCGGGGGGTCAATTCCTCAAAGCTGAAACCACAATCCGGACAGGCGAATTTCTCGCTAAACAGGTGTTCCGGCCCGTCAATCACACTAATGGCCACCAACCCTTGCGCCAATTTCAAGGCCAATTCGAGCGAATCGGCCAACCGTTGCTCAATACCCGGCTTGAGTACCAAACGGTCCACCACGACTTCAATGGTGTGCTTCTTATTTTTAACCAGACTAATCGCTTCGCTTAAATCCCGAATCGTGCCGTCGACCCGGACCCGGACAAAACCCTCCCGGCGCAAATCGGCAAATAACTTATCATACTCGCCTTTCCGGCTGCGGACCACCGGCGCCAAAACCTGAAAACGGGTCCCTTCCGAAAATTTTAAAATTTGGTCGACCATCTGCTCCACTGTCTGCTGCTGAATCGGATTATGGCAGTCAGGGCAATACGGATGGCCAATCCGGGCATATAATAGCCGCAAATAATCGTAAATCTCCGTCACCGTCCCTACGGTGGAACGGGGATTATGACTGGTAGTCTTCTGATCAATCGAAATCGCCGGCGATAATCCTTCAATATATTCGACATCCGGCTTGTCCATCTGGCCTAAAAACTGTCTGGCGTAGGCCGACAGGGACTCCACGTAACGCCGCTGCCCCTCGGCATAAATGGTATCAAAAGCCAATGATGATTTTCCCGACCCGGACAATCCGGTAAAGACGATCAACCGGTCGCGGGGAATTTCCAGTTCGATATTTTTTAGATTATGCGCCTTGGCGCCTTTGATAATGATACTGTTTTTCGACATATTCTTACCGTCCCTCCGGGATCAACTTTTGCCACTTGCGCATTTCATCGCGTAATTCGGCCGCTTTCTCAAACTCCAATTGGGCGGCGGCCTTCAACATCGCCGTCTCCAGTTCGGCCAGCTTCGCCCGTACTTGGTCGGGAGTCAGTTGCGGCTGTTGTTCCACTTCATACTCGACTTTGGCTTCGGCGGCATTCTCGGCGCTGATCAGATCCCGGACCGTCTTGCGGACGGTTTCCGGAGTGATTCCGTGCGCCGCATTATACTCCAGTTGTTTGCGGCGCCGGCGTTCCGTCTCGTCAATCGCCCGGCGCATGGACTTGGTAATTTGGTCGGCGTACATAATCACCCGCCCTTCGACATTACGCGCGGCCCGGCCGATGGTCTGCACCAACGAAGTTTCCGACCTTAAAAACCCTTCTTTATCCGCATCCAAAATCGCCACCAGGGAAACTTCCGGCAGGTCCAAACCTTCCCGGAGCAGATTAATGCCGACCAGCACGTCGAATTTTCCCAGCCGCAGGTCGCGCAGGATCGCCACCCGTTCCAGGGTATCAATCTCCGAATGTAAATAGCGGACTTTAAGCCCCACTTCCGCCAGATACTCGGAGAGCGACTCCGCCATCTTCTTCGTTAAAGTGGTGACCAGGACGCGTTCCCGCCGTTCCACCCGCACCCGGATTTCTTCGATCAAGTCGTCGACCTGCCCGGCAATAGGCCGGACCACTACTTCCGGATCGACCAGCCCGGTCGGCCGGATAATCTGCTCCACCACCCGGGCGCTCCGCTGCAATTCAAAGGCGGCCGGAGTAGCCGAAACGTAGATCACTTGGTTAATCCGTTTTTCAAACTCGTCAAATCGCAACGGCCGGTTATCCAGAGCCGAGGGTAAGCGAAACCCGAACTTGACCAGCGTCTCTTTGCGGGAACGGTCGCCGGCGTACATCCCGCCCACCTGCGGGATGGTCACATGCGATTCGTCAACCATTAGTAAAAAATCCTTGGGAAAATAGTCAAACAAGGTCGCCGGCGGCTCACCCGCTTCATACCCCACCAAATAGCGGGAGTAATTTTCGATCCCCTGGCAATACCCCACTTCCTGCATCATCTCCAAGTCAAACCGGGTCCGCTGTTCAATCCGCTCCGCTTCCAGCAACAGCCCGGCCGCGCGAAACTCCGCCAACCGCTCATCCAGCTCGGCTTCGATTTTACGGATGGCGATTTTCATTTTTTCTTCCGAAGTAATATAGTGAGTCGCCGGAAAGATCTTAATTTCGTCCATTTGAGCCATAACCTCGCCGGTTAGCGGATCAACCTCCACAATCCGCTCCACTTCGTCACCAAACAATTCAATCCGGATGATATTTTCGCCATAGGCCGGGATGACTTCGATGATATCGCCGCGGACCCGGAAAGTCCCCCGGGTGAACCCGACATCATTACGATTGTATTGAATTCCCACCAAACGGCGGAGAATTTGGCCGCGGTCCCGAAAATCACCCGATTTTATCGCTAAGGTCAAAGCTTCGTAATCTTCCGGCGAACCCAAACCGTAAATACACGAAACGCTGGCGACAATAATCACGTCTTTCCGCTGCAATAGGGCGGCGGTCGCCGCATGGCGCAACCGGTCAATCTCATCATTGATACTGGAATCTTTCTCAATATACAGATCGGATTGGGGAATGTAGGCTTCCGGCTGATAATAGTCGTAATAACTGACAAAATATTCGACTGCGTTTTCCGGGAAAAACTCTTTAAACTCACTGAATAATTGGGCCGCCAGGGTTTTATTATGGGCTAAAACCAAAGTCGGTTTTTGCACCGCTTCGATCACTTTGGCCATGGTAAACGTCTTTCCGGAACCGGTCACGCCTAACAAGACCTGTTCGGCCAGACCGGAACGGAGCCCTTCCGCCAAGGCGGCAATCGCCTGCGGTTGGTCCCCCCGCGGTTCATATTCGGAATGGATCGTAAATTGTCGCTCCATTATCGCACCTCAAAAACTAAAATCCCGCTATCAGTTTCTCCAAATTATCGCTAAAATCATGTCGAACATGTATTCGCGACAGACCCAACCATTCCTGCTAAGTTTACAAAATATTTATAATTGATCTCGGCCTTGATAAGGGGGTTGTCAACCTCAGTTGACTGGGGGATTAGTTGACTGGGATCTCTGTTGACTGGGGGATCATTGCCGCCAACATCCCCCAAAATTAATAAGGCCGGCAAACATACCGGCCCGTAGTTTTCGCGCCAAACGCAACGTTCCCTTACAAATACTTTTTGGGGTTTTGGGGCACCCCACTTTTCCGGATTTCAAAATGTAAATGCGGCCCGGTGCTTAATCCGGTCGAACCGACCAAAGCAATTCGTTGCCCTTGTTTCACCTTTTGACCTTTGGAAACCAGCAACACGGAGGTGTGTCCATAAACCGAGGA
>JASFQO010000238.1:0-4892 GCA_050115405.1 Bacillota bacterium | reverse complement strand
TTTAAAACAAATGTTAGCAAACGCTAACATTTACTTAATCATTTAACATTCATGGTAACTATTCAGACCTATGGAATTTAAAAAGTCAGGAGACAGAATTCACAAAAAGTATGCCGGATCCTTCGAGGCCTCTTTTTCGGATTTTTATTCCGACTACTTAATTCCGACTCCCGTATTCTATTCCATAAATTTTAATGCCCTGAATAGTTACCATTCATGTCTGTTCATTTAACCCCAAATTGAATCAGATAATTATAGCCAAGATTCACCAAATGAATCTTTTCAAAACCAACCGGCGCGATTAAATCTTCGAGTTCTTCCGGGCTCAACCGCATTGCCAATGGCGGGCCAAAAGACAGATTTTCTTTTTGGCATTCAATAACCGCCACCCGGCCGCCCGGTTTTAAGACCCGCCGGATCTCCCCGAACAATCCCCTGTTTTGAGTAGTTTCCATTGTATGCAGCACCGTTGCCATCAAGCAAACAGCGACACTATGATCGGCAATAGGCAACGGGCGTGTAATATCGGAGACCCAAGCCTTGAGGTTCGTCACTCCTTGCGCAGCCACTGCTTTGGTTAGGCCGGAAACCACTTCTTCCCCTATATCCAGCGCATAGACGGTCCCGGAATCGCCAACAAGCCTGGAGGCATAAAGAGCATAGTCTCCCGACCCGCAGCCCAGATCGAGAAAAACGTCCCCTTCTTTCAGTTTAAGCGCCCCGAAAACCAACTCCGGATCGTTCATAGCAAAACTGCTTGGGCCACGGCGATGCTTTGTTTGGCAATGATGGTGCGAAAAACATTCGTTTTTACATTGCGGATATTCACTCATTATTTAACTCCTTCTGTATGAAATAGGATCGCTTTGAGATAATCTTCCAACGAAGGGGAGATATCAATGTTTCGCAACAAATTCCCCACCCCCTTGTCACCAGTTAGTCTGCTTAAGCGAATTTGTTCTTTGTTTTCCTCCAGATCATCGCTTATGCCCTTCATTATACCGCCACCGCTCTAATTAAACCGTATCTATTGCTACACTTTGAATTTTTCTCATAAAAAAACCGCCCCTTCTATAGGGACAGTCGCAAACCCGGATCCGGCAAGATTAACCTATTTGCAAATTATTAACAAGCCAATTTGCCGTCTCTCAGAGCTTTTTGCGATGTTCTACTCAGGTACTATAAATTTCAAAAAAGTACTATACAAATAATGGAAATAATTGTAAAATACAAAAGTACCTATTAAGATGAATATTTTAGATTCGCTTGAGATTTAATACGCGTTGAAAAAACTACTCCCAGCCACTCATTTTTCCGTATCTCTTATTGGTAGTAGATGTTGCTTCACTATCATCACAAAGTTAAACTAATTAAATCCAGTTATTACATTCTCGCCACCTTTTTCAGCGTTTCCGGATGGCTTCGTTATTCCTACCCCTAATAGTCACCTTATCAAGGTTTAGGGTTAATCAAAAAATCATCTGCAAGATTCCCCGGTATGACATCAAGTGGAAACTCCTTGCAACAAATTAATCACCTCGTTTCTAAGCTCCGTTAAATGCGTATCCGTCAAAGATCGACCCTGCTTAGGCATTGTGATAGCAAACTCGCGGATCACTTGGGCTGGCCGGTCCGATAAGACCAGGATTTTATCCCCGAGTAACAGCGCTTCATCAATTTCATGGGTTACAAAAATAATCGCTTTGTGAGTATCCTCCCACAAATTTACCAAATACCCAATCATCGCGATTCGTAAATTATAGTCTAACGACTTTAAGGGCTCATCCATCAACAATAAATCAGCCGGACAATTAAAAGCCCTGGCCATCGCGGCTCTTTGCCGCATTCCCCCACTTAATTGGGAAGGATAATAGCTTTCAAACCCTATCAGTCCAACGTGTTCAATTAATTCCAAGACCTGCTCCGGCCGGCTGTCTTTATTGACGATCTGAATATTTTGATAAACATTCCGCCACGGCAACAACCGGTCTTCTTGAAACATATAGCTAATCCGCGAACTGTGATTGACAATTGCGCCGGCCGAAGGCTGCAGGATACCGGCAATAATATTTAAAAGCGTCGACTTGCCGCAACCCGAAGGACCAATCAAACAGATGATTTCCCCTTTTTTGACTTGTAATGAAAAATCCTTTAAAACACAGATATCATTATAATTTTTCTGAATTTGATTTAGCTTCAAGATCATGATTGCCACCCGCGCTTATTAAAAAAGGACGCTATTAGTTGTTGTGACAAATAACAAAGGGCAATCACGACAATTCCCCAGGCAAATACTTTATTCGTCTCCAAATTGATCCGGGCGTCCGCTATTTGAGACCCTAAACCGGAACCGGAACCCAACACTTCCCCCATCACCGCCAACTTCCATCCCAAGCCCATCACCACAATCAACCCGGACTTAAAATAGGCTTTTAACGAAGGGAGGATAATCTCAGTAAGCATTTCCCATTTGGAGAAGCTAAAAAGCTCCCCCATTTCAATCAATTTCCGGTCGATATTTTCAAACCCTTCCTTAATATTAACCGCCATAATCGGCAGGCAGGCGATAAACACTATAAAAATAGTGGCCCGTCCATCCAAACCAAACCAAATCATAGCCAATGTCATCAATAAAATGGGCGGAATCGCTTGGATTGTATAAATGAAGGACTCCAATAAACTTTTTAACCTGCGGCAATTTCCCATAATAATTCCCAAGACGCTTCCGGCGGCTACCGCCCACAAAAGTCCGAACAAAAGACGTTGCATCGTTACCATAATCGCTGCAAAAAAATCTTTCTCCCTGATAATGCCGACGAGCGTCGCCAAAGTCGCAACCGGACTTGGCAAGATCAAGGGGGAATAAAATTGCGACAGCCCCTGCCATAAAATTAGCAATACACCGAAAGTCAGCACCGGACCGAACTTCTCTTTCTTCAGCGGCAAAAGGCCCTTTTCCAATGTAAGCGCATTTAAGTTGGTCTCAATCTTATTTGCTTTCAAAATAAAACTTTTCATCCGGGATTTTTCCTCCGATACTTGCGGGTTTGGCGCCTAATAACACTTGGCAATATTTTTTAATATCCACTCTTGACTCGCTTGCGGTTTTAAAAGCAAAATTAAAATTCGGCATGGCATTTTCAATCAGTTTACCGTTAGCATTCAGATATTTCCGGGCCAGCTCCCCTGCTGCCTGCGGATTGGCTATAGTCCATCGTAATGCCTTCCGGTACGCTTTGTTAAAGCTCTTGAGCAGTTTGCTTTTTACTAATAATTTGCCACTGGCTACCGCCCCGAAATTGGGCATATCATATTTTTTCCCTTCACTTCGCTTCCATTCAGCGACAAAATTGCAGATAACGCGATAATTTTGGATATTCTCTTTGTTGGCGGTAACAAACGGTTCGGCGTCAATCACATATTTAGCCTTACCCGCCGCGAGCAACTGCGCTATTTCCGCATGATTTGAATAAACAATCTCAACTTCATCTTTTTTAACTCCATGTTTCTGCAAAAAAAAGTTCGTCAGCACATCCGGGACCGAACCTTTCGCTGGCACATACAACCGTTTCCCCCTAAGGTCCTCCCATTTACGGAAATCCGAGTCCATCGCGCTCAAATACATACCGCCCCAGACGCTTACATTCAGTAATTTGATCGCAAATCCCTTATTATAAAGCGTTACAGCCGTATTTACCGGTAACGCCAATATTCGATAATCCGTAGTAGTATGGGTGGCGATGGCCAACACCTCTTCCATACTGCTATATAATTTTAAATCAAGCTGCGCTTTCCCTCGCAACGCATTCGTCGCTATCATACGCAATATCGGAATAGCCGGCGGGGATTGCGGCGCGCATACCACTATTTTCATTCCCGCCTTCGTATTATTACCGGCCGCTTCGGTAAATAAATTACAACTCCCAAACAAGCCGATCAGCAATGTCAATGCCAAAACAAACCTTTTTTTCATCTAAATCCACCTCTTTGTTCTGATTATTTTTAGTTGCAAAATCTTTCGATTTTAGATATACTTTATTGTGTTAGTTATAACTAACACAAATCACGTCCTTCACCTCCTAAACCGATAAACTTTAGCGGACAATCCATTTTCTTAACGTATACATGTATAGTATAATATTATTTATTTAATCAAACTGTATCCGTAGCTACACTTTTAAATTTTTATAGGGGGAATATCCATGACCGATTTACTGTCATCCCTTCCCAAATGCAGTCTATTTAAAGATAAATCCCCGACTGAAGTGGATTATCTTTTATCCCGGATCGTTTATAAAATCGACTCATTTAAAAAAGAAGACGTTATTTTCTCCCCCAATCAACCCGCCGACACCATGGGGATTATTCTCTCCGGCGCGGTTGATGTCCAGAAAATCTTTCCATCCGGGAAAATAGTGATTGTAATCAGAAAAACCGCACCGGATTTATTCGCCGAACCCTCACTATTTTCCAAGTCAAAACATTACCCGGAAACTATTTGCGCTTGCAAACCATGTACAATATTATTTATCCACAGAAACGAGTTGCTCAAGTTATTTACCATCGATCAAGCTATTATGTTGAATTTTTTAAAATCCGTATCCGACTCCATGTTGGTATTGAAACATAAAATCGGAATCCTCTCCTTAAACTCTATTCAAGAAAAGATCGCCAGTTTTTTAATTCATGAATATTATCATGAAGGCAATAATAAAAACTCGCATCTCATCACTTTGCCTTTTTCAAAAAAAGCTTGGGCCGAATATATGAACGTTTCCCGAACTTCTTTGTCAAGAGAATTGAGAAATATGGAGATAGCCGGAGTTATCTCTGTGGTCAAAGGGAAAATTAAAATCGTAAATTTCGCTAAACTCGAAAAAATCCTGTTTCAA
>JASFQO010000237.1:0-4924 GCA_050115405.1 Bacillota bacterium | reverse complement strand
TCCTTTAGTCTTTTAGTCTCTAAAGTTGTTGCATTGGCCGGCAGAATCCTATTTGGGTATTGGGTCACGACCGAATTGGTATTAATCAATTGGGGAATAGTTTCACTATTGATACCCTCGGAGACTGATAAGACCGGGTTTGAAAACTGTTGGACCGGTCCCTTAGTCCCTTCCAATGACAGATTGTCGGTTTGAGCAGTTTCCTCCGTCAATATGGACATTTGGGCTCTTTTTTGCTGCAGCTTGGTATTATTGACAATATGGGCGATAACGGTTTCCGGATTACTTGGCGCCGTAGTGACCGTATCGGGAATTTTTTGCCATTGCAGCAGCACTGCGCCGGTAAGCAGCAGTACGGATACAGGAACGCCAATCGCTATAGCGCGCAAATACGGCTCCATTTTGCCCGTCCAGTATTGCCGGACCTGCCTGACCGCAATCGTGGACATTATAAAATTTGAGATTTGCGGCTTTTTGGCCAGTAAAAATGTTTTCAACCGGTTAACGCAATCAACTGCGTCCGGCGCATTCGTCCAGGCGCTCTCAATATCCCCATTGCTAAGATTCTCCCAGAGTTTAATATTGCAAAGCAGCAATTGATCCCCTTCACAAAGCTGGTAGGCTTGGGAAATCAACGGCTTAAATTCCGCCGGAATCCCTAAAAAATTGATCAAGCTATTGCGCTCATTCCGCAAACACATTTCTGATTCCTCTAAATTGCCGGCGTCCAGCATTATTTGGGCCAGTGTCTGATCTTTGCTGCGTAAATTGACTTTACCCCGGCGCAGATGGTACAAGCGGATATTTCCGGCTACCGCCCAGATAATCCGGGAATAATCGGTTACCACCAATAATAATCCAACGCGTAATTTTATTTTTTCGCTTTCGGCAATTAATTTTTGATGGGCGTTCGTTAGATATCGTTTTATTTTGGCGCGGGACATGGTGGGCCGAGCGGTAAAATAGCGGATCACTTGCTCACCCGCCAGCCTGGCGCTCTCTTTTTCCACACAGGAATCCAGCCGTTCAGCAATAACCCAACAGGCAAAATCGGCCAACTCAACTCCGCCAAAATATTCTTTATTTGTAGCGGTTACCCCCGCATCAGTCAAAAAACTGGTCTGAAATTGCTGTTTTTGCTTATCCACGCTTAATCCCCCCTTCATGATTATCGCCGCTTGTTTCGCCAATATCAATCCTCTTTTATAAATTTTACCATATAATGCCAATAAATGTAACCCACAATTATAAAAAAGCCGGTTCTTTGATAAATCAAGACCGGAACTCTTTAACTTGAATTTTCCATCATCGGACAACATTTGTAGTTTACATTAATAATAATTCGGTTAACAATTAATTTTTTAAATTACTTTTCAATAAATTTGCCTATATAAAATGGACTAAATTTTGTATACTTAGTTTTGCATCCCAAAAAAGCCGGATGCAAAATAACCGCCAAGGATATTTGTTCATTTTATCAAGCAAGGTAATATGTTGAACTATACACATAATTTTGTTGAACATATTTAAATGGTTTTCTCTCTGGATTTATGCAAGTCATAATCCTCTACAGTCGCGGCGCCGCAATTGTCCGATCCAAAGTCGCAATCCACCGGTGCGTTTGGTGATTATAAGTTCGGACCACCACTTTATCCTGATAAAGATAGAACGAATTCGTACAAATCGGTCGCTCCTCCCAACTCCCGTTATGAATATTCAAGATCCGGCGAATGCGGCCCGGATAATAGTTTATCTTCGAGTTATAGCTTGGATTATCCGCCCTGGTATGGGTATGTCCGGAGACCCACAACAAAACTTGCGGGTTAGCCTGCAATATCGCGTCAATTCCCTTCCGCGGCTGGGCGATCCGGGAGGGAGTGTTTACTCTGTCATTATAGTTTTCCAAGGTATTGACTAACGGGGCATGAAAAAAGATAATGGTTGGCGTCCGTCGTTTGGCCGCCAACAAGGTCCGCAACCATTTCATTTGCGATCCGGACATTTCCGTGGCCAATCCGGTATCCAATTTATCGACAGATAAATAAACCAACAAATACGGTTTTATCAGTTTACTGAAGTAAAGTTGCCTACAACCGAAGGTCCGGCGAAACCGTTTCAACTTTAAACGGCGCGTTGCGACGCTGCCGCGCTTCATTCGACCGTGCGGGCCAAAATCGCCATAAAAATAATCATGATTACCGACCAGACAGCTTAATGGATGGTGCAGTCTGGATAAAAATTGTTTGGCTGCCGCGTACTCCTTCTTCGAGCCACAATCCGCCACGATATCGCCGGTCAGGACTACTTCCCTCACGTCATTCCAGGAATTAATCTCCTGCAGCGCCTGTTGTTTGGCAGCCAGCAATTGCGCAGCCTTTTTCGGATTCACAATTTGATGATTTTTATAAGGATAATGCAGGTCGGAAATTACTACCAACCGGTAATAGGATGGCGTTGGGGAAAAAGCGGCGGTAACGAAGGTCGAACCGCATGCTACCACCAATAGAATTACCAGCAAAATCGGTAAACGTTTTTGATTCATTATAATCAGCTCTCTTTCGGAAAACAAAATTACAAATAGGAATTTATTCCATTTTCTCATTTTTCAGACAAATTGTAAAGCCCGCCATCAAATTATACTATACGGCTGATTTTTCCCAATGGGGTTGAATTTATACCGGCATAAAAAATCACCCCATCCCATCCGCATCATCAGCGATTATTAAACCCCGCTTACCCGGGTGGTTTGGAGTACAACAAAAACCCCGGCCTAATATCGTGGTCGGGGACAAGGAGAGTGAAAATTCAATGATTAAGTTAATATAATAATACCACTCTAATGTAACGTTATTATTGCAGCCAGGTGGATGTTTGGGAAAAATTACCACTCCAAGGCGCATTGTTGGGAACTAACTCGTCCATTCGTTACTTACCGATTATTTTTTGTCTGGAACAACTTCCACTATCTCATTAAGCTGGACATTAAAGTAATTACAAATTTTATGAAGTACTTCCATTGGTATTATAAAGATGGGTTTTGGAACGGTGCCCTTTCTTCCCGATGGTGCGACCAGCCAATAAATTTATTTATTGGTTGATGTCACCACCGGAAAGGGGGTGATGGGACATGTGGACTGCAATTTTGGTTCTATTGGTTCTTGTTGGTCTGCTTGCTCAAATGCAAATTCAAATAAAATTAGTCTTATTTAATAATGATATTTTTTCATGGCATCGCCCATAATCCGATCCATGGCGACAAGCGCCGCGTCCACCGACTTTTGGCCGCTGACGCACATGCTCAGTTCCTGTACCAGCTTGTCCTTACAGGCACCATACGCAGGATGTATTTGTTGTTGCATCAGCGCCTCCGGGCATTCCTGGGCTTGCGCCGCGAAAAACGGGGCCAGCTCGGGATGGAGCTTCCAGGTAACCTGGACGTCACGCCGGGACGGTACGCTGTTAGCGATCTCACAATAACTGGCCGTCGGCCCCGGACTCACCAGATAGAGCAACAGGTCCCAGGCTTCTTTCGGATGAGCCCCCTTACAGACGATCCAGTCCCTCCCGGTGACCACTGTCGCCTCCTGAACGTCTTGCGGCATGAAGGTATAGGAATACTTATACTTCGTCTGCACTTCCAGGGCTTTCATCATCCAATTTCCCATCGCCAGCCACATAGTGGTCAGCCCGGAGGCAAACAGCCGCACCGGATTTTCAATCCCCTCAATGACGCCGGGGGCCGCAATGCCGTCCCGGTGCAATTTGACCACCCACTCCAGAGCCTTACGGACTGGCGGGGTATTCAACGCCGGCCGGGTGTAATTATCGCTCATCAGTTGGCCGCCTGCTTGGTAAATAAATGGTAGCATCTGGTCAAAACTGGGTCTATCAAATTGCAAAGCATATTTGGCGCCGGAGACGGCCTGCACCTTTTGGGCGGCAGCGACCAACTCCGCCCAGGTCCAGGCATCTTCAGCCTTTTGGGGCGGGCTGATTCCGGCTTTGGTGAAATAGTCGACATTATAGGCCACAGCCCGGACCGAATTGCTAGATGGCAGCCCGTAAATCTGTCCGTTGTGATAAGTAACCGACTCCAGACGCGCTTTAGGATATTTATTTAAGACGTTTGCCGGGATATATTGGTTGCCGGCAGCCAACTTCCCGGCGACCGCCCATTGCCCGACCCGTTGCACCGGACAGATAGTGACATCGGGGTAATCGTTGGCGAGGGCGCGCAAGCGCATAATCTCCGACCATTTGCCTGTGGTCACAACTTGGACATTCAGTTTAATCCTGGGATGCAATTTATCATATTGTTCCAAAAGCTGATTAATACAAGCTTTCTGATCCTCGCTGTCATATTGATAAAGGACTGATAAAGCGATTTGTTCCGAGGCTGCAAATGTCGGGGTTAAGACGCATCCCCCCAGTAGCATAAGTAACACCGCCTTCCATAATTTCATATTAAAAAACCTCCCTGTTTTTTAAAACTTTTGTTAATTAATTTAAATATAACACATTTTTATACAAAAATCTCTAAACCAACATAATATAGTACTATGGTACTTTTGTTGACAAATTAGTAAACCTCTTTAGTTTTGATAATATATGTGAAAAATATTAATTTGTGTTAAATAATATATACTATTATTAATAACACAAACAGGGAGGAATCAATTTAAAAAAACTATTTGAAGTAGTATGCATTGTTTTGTTATTGGATTCAGTTTGTTATCCGGTAGGAATAGCCAACTCCGCCGGGTAATAAAAACGGTCGGTTATAATGATGCTACACAAAAAGGTATAAGCCAATGAAAACCTGTAGTTACTGATTATTAAACATTATAATTAACGTATCTTAGAATTTGTAAATTAAACCTGTATAAGAGTCCTAATTTGAAACTTCATAATTTTAAAAAAGTAG
>JASFQO010000236.1:0-4925 GCA_050115405.1 Bacillota bacterium | reverse complement strand
AGAGGCGGGTTTACCGGCGCCGGAATTTAAGATGAGTGGTTTTTTTACGGTTATATTCCGCAGAATTACTTCGGATAAGATCGGAATAAATTTCGGATTAAATTCCGAAATAAATGAAACCCAGCGTCACATATTAAAAGACATTTCCAATGATTCCACCGTGACGATTAAAAAAATTGCTGAGAATCTGGGGCTGACGTCCCGGAGCATCGAATCAAATATTAAAGATTTAAAAGAAAGAGGAGTTTTAGTTCGCCAAGGTTCAAAAAAGGCGGGAAGATGGCAAATTATCAGCAACAGTTTCCAGGCGTTCGAATCAAACAGGCCCGGCAAGAACTAAAAGCAACCTGTACTCCTTGGTGGTAGACTTCTGGCGCTACGTTTTGATCGAGCAGGAAGACGCCGCCAATCAGGTTGGCGATTTTCCATAAGTCCGTTTCATTTATTATAATACAGATAGGAGTGGCAAGCAATAATCGGATAATTTAATTCCATATTATAACATTAATTAACACCGTTGTACAGAACCAATGTTCGGTTAAAGGGAAAATTGTCGTCAGGCAATTTATTCTCACAGGATTGAATCTTAAGTTTTTACTATAAGTGAAAGGAGAGGGGCCACTGTTTGAGTTAGATTTTAATGGTAAAGTTTTTGGTAAAAAAGCCGATAAACAAAAAGTGGCGATTGCTCTATTGACTCCATTGCATTGAATTTTAACTTGACATCCTCCCGCCAATCTGCTAAAGTAAATAAAGACATAAAACCTTTAATGCTAGTCCGGCGAGGCTACGAAGGCGTTTATTATTTAGAGATACAACACCCTTCTTATGCCCTGCTATAGAGGGTTTTTTATTTTGGCGCGATTGACAATTCCGGGAACGGGGTGATGATGATGGGTGAAGCAGTCAAGGCTCAGGTGATGGATGAGGAAAACGTCCGGCGGGCGCTCTACCGGCTATCGCATGAGATTACCGAACGTAATAAAGGCGTTTCCGACCTTATTTTAATGGGGATTCGCCGTCGCGGGGTGCCGCTGGCCCATCGGCTGGCGAAATTTATTAAACAACATGAAACGGCGGAGCTTCCGGTTGGAATGTTAGACATTACTTTTTACCGGGACGATCTTTCGCTCATCGCCAATCAGCCGGTCTTGCGCCGGACCGAGATCCCGGTGAATATCACCAATAAAAAACTGATTTTAATCGATGATGTTTTATATACCGGGCGGACGGTCCGGGCCGCGTTGGACGCCTTGATGGACCTGGGACGTCCGGAACTGATTCAGTTGGCGGTCCTGATTGACCGGGGCCACCGGGAATTGCCCATCCGCGCCGATTATGTCGGTAAAAGTGTCCCGACTTCCAAACGGGAAATTGTCCATGTTAAATTAAAAGAGATTGATGGCGAAGACCAAGTAATCATCTCCAGTCTACATCCTGAATAACCCCTTTAACAATTGTCCGGCGAGGCAATTAAGGGAGGAAAACGGGTTGGTTGGTAATTCCTCCTTTAAGGAGGTTTTTTTATGGGACGATTCCGGTTACAGCAGCAATTAAAAATGAAAAGGAGTGATGAAGATGTCGGACAAGACAGTGGATGTCAATGAACGGTTGCCATTATTGCAAAGTATCCCTTTAAGTCTGCAACATTTATTTGCAATGTTCGGAGCAACGGTGCTGGTGCCCTTTTTGGTTGGGCTGGACACTTCGGTGACCTTGTTTTGCAGCGGGGTAGGGACATTATTGTATATTTTGATCACTAAAGGGAAGATTCCGGCTTATTTGGGGTCGTCGTTCGCCTTTATCGCCGGGATGAGCGCGATTATCGGCGCGACTCCCGGGACGGTGGGCGCCGCGGACAAAATCGCCGTGGCGATGGGCGGTTGCGCGGCCGTGGGAATCGTCTACCTGATTGTCGCCGGATTAATCGCCCGTTTTGGCGCCGACTGGCTCGACCGCGTTTTGCCTCCGGTAGTGGTGGGCTCGGTAGTCATCGTCATCGGTCTGGCTTTGGCCCGGAGCGCGGTCAATATGGCCATGTGCGGTTCCGGGACGACATACAATCCGCAGTATCTTTTGGTGGCTTTGGTCGCTTTGACCATCGCTATTTTAGCGTCGGTCTTTTTGCGTGGTTTTTTGGGGGTGATTCCGATCTTGATCGGTATCATCGGCGGTTACCTGTTTGCAATGTGCTTTGGGATGGTTGATTTGAAGGCCATAATCGCCGCCAAACCTTTTGCAGTCCCCAACTTCATTTTTCCCAAGTTTACCTGGGGAGCCACTTTAGCGATCGCGCCCGTGGCTTTAGTGACGATTACCGAACATATCGGCCATTTGATTGTGACCAATAAAGTAGTGGGACGCGATTTTATCAAGGATCCCGGGTTGCATCGTTCATTATGCGGCGATGGAATTGCCACGACAGTAGCCGCTTTCTTCGGTGGCCCGCCGAACACCACTTACGGTGAGAATATCGGCGTCATGGCGATTACCCGGGTCTTCAGCGTCTGGGTGATTGGCGGCGCGGCGGTAATTGCCGTGATCTTATCCTTTATTCCCAAATTCGGCAATATTGTGGCCTCAATACCGGTACCGGTGATGGGCGGAATTAGTATTTTGCTCTTCGGCACCATTGCCGCAGCGGGAATCCGGATACTGGTCGAAAGCAAGATCGATTTTTCGCAAAAACGCAATTTGATCATTGCTTCGGTGATTTTGGTAATTGGGATTGGCGAAGCCAAAATCAATCTTGGCGGAGTGGAATTTCACGGGATGGCCCTGGCGACGGTCATCGGCATTATCCTGAATTTGATTATCCCGCAGTCGCCGGAGGAAAAATCGAATCACAACTGATTACCGTTCGGTACGGAGGAGTATTTAGATGATTAGTTTGCCAAAAGACATCTTGGGTTTGCGCGATTTATCCGCCGCGCAGATCAATCATATCTTGGATACGGCTGCGGCCTGTAAGGATATTTTTGGCCGGGACTTAAAGAAAGTGCCGACTTTACGGGGTAAAACCATGGTCACTTTATTTTTTGAACCGAGCACCCGGACCCGGACTTCTTTTGAAATTGCCGGGAAGTGGATGAGCGCCGATGTGGTCAATTTAGCGGTTGCCTCCAGCAGTGTGGCCAAGGGCGAAAGTTTCGTCGACACCGCCTGCACGCTGGAAGCGATGGGAGTGGATCTGATTATTATCCGGCATTCCCTGGCGGGGACGCCGCAACTGTTGGCGGAATCGGTTCAAGCGCATGTGATCAATGCCGGGGACGGAGCCCACGAACATCCGACCCAGGCGCTGTTGGACTTGTTGACGATTCGCCAACACAAAGGGAAGATCGCCGGGCTAAAGGTAGTGATCGTCGGGGATATTTTGCATAGCCGGGTTGCCAAATCGAATATCTGGGGTTTGACGAAACTGGGCGCCCAGGTGACGGTAGTCGGTCCGCCCACCTTGATTCCGGCCCCGATTCGGGAATTGGGGGTCCGGGTGGAGACTGATTTGGAACGGGCGTTAAGCGACGCCGATGTGGTGAATATCTTGCGTATTCAGTTGGAACGGCAAACTAAAGCCTATTTTCCAACCTTAAAAGAGTATTCCAAAATGTTCGGCATGAATCTCGACCGTTTGCGGCAGGCGGGCCCGGACCTGTTGGTGCTGCATCCCGGTCCGGCCAACTTGGGAGTGGAGATCAGTGAAGCGGTCTCCACCCATCCCCAGGCAGCCATTACCGAACAGGTCACCAACGGCGTAGCGGTCCGGATGGCGCTGTTATATCTGTTAAGCGGAGGAGGGGTAAGCGATGCGCTATTGCATTAAAGCCGGTGAAATCATTGACCCGGCCGGCGGTTATGTCGGGAAAGGCGATCTTTTAATTGAATCCGGCAAGATTGCCGCCATTGGTCCCGAGCTTCCGGTGGAAGACGCCCAAATGATTGACGCGGAGGGGAAAATTGTCTGTCCGGGTTTGATTGACGTCCATTGTCATTTGCGGGAACCGGGCCGGGAAGATAAGGAAACTATTGCCAGCGGGACCAAAGCCGCTATAAAAGGTGGGTTTACCGCGGTGGCCTGTATGGCTAACACCAATCCGGTCGCCGATACTCCGGCGACCATTGGATATATTCGCAGTCAAGCCGCACGGGCCGGCTGGGCCAAAGTCTATCCGGTGGGGGCGATTACCAAGGGACTGAAAGGCGTAGAATTGGCGGAAATGGGCGAACTCGCGACCGCCGGCGCCGTCGCCTTCTCCGATGACGGAAAAACGGTTATGAATGCGGTGGTGTTACGCTCGGCCATGGAATATTCCACTATGTTCGGCTTACCGCTGCTATTGCATCAGGAAGACCCGGACCTGGCCGGTAACGGTGTCATGCATGAAGGCTACTGGTCGATGGTACTCGGCTTACCGGGCATTCCCGATATTGCGGAGTCGACTGTGATTGGCCGGGACTTGCAGATTGCCGAAATGACCGGGGCCCGAATCCACCTGTGCCACTTGAGCGCGGCCCGGAGCGTCGCCTTGGTGCGCGAGGCTAAAAAGCGCGGGATTCGGGTGACTGCCGAAGTCACCCCGCACCATTTTAGTCTGACCGACGCCGCCCTGCAGGACTATAATCCGGTTTATCGGGTCAGCCCGCCCTTGCGGAGCACGGCCGATGTCGCCGCGCTGCAGGCTGGGCTGCAGGACGGGACGATTGATCTGATTGCCACCGACCACGCCCCGCATACTCAGGAAGAGAAACATTGCGAGTTTTCGCTGGCCCTGACCGGAATGACCGGCCTGGAAACCGCTTTGGCGGTTGCCTGGACAAAGTTGGCGCGCGGCGGATATCTATCCAAGACGCAGTTGGTGGAGAGGATGGCAGTGGCGCCGGCGCGGCTTTTAAACCGGCCCGGCGGGCGGCTGCAACCGGGCGAT
>JASFQO010000235.1:0-4947 GCA_050115405.1 Bacillota bacterium | reverse complement strand
GTACCTTTTTTCGATATATTTAGAATGAATTTCCAATATTTATATTACTTACGTCATTAAATAGGCGCAAACGCTTTGTTAAGGTAGTAATCAGACATCGTTGTTTGAAATGAAAAACCAAAAAAAAGTACATCGCAAATAGCTCAGTATTAAAAAAACCCTTGACAAGTTCGGTAAATCTGGTATACTATCGCTGTTAAGTAAATTCACTTGACAGCATTAGGAGCGCCGATGGAACAATTAGTCCGGGCCGGTTTGTTATTTGACTTTTACGGCGGTTTATTAACCGAAAAACAGCGTAAAGCCATGGAACTGTACTTTCTCGAAGATTGGTCGCTGGCGGAAATCGCCGCGGAAACGGATGTTTCCCGGCAAGCCGTGCATGACTTGTTGCACCGCAGCGAGCGTCTGTTGGAAGAGTACGAAGTCAAACTGGGGCTGATGCAACGGTTTGTCAAACAACAAGAAGAATTGTGCGCTACCAGCCGTAAATTGGCGGGTCTGTTAAAAAAAAGCGAAGTGGCCGGAGAAATAGTCCGGGAATTAAGGGGAATCAAGGCGACGATTGACCAATTACTGGATAATGAATAAAGCGGGAGGCACGCCGGATGCTCTTTGAGAATCTATCCAACAAATTACAAGGTACATTTAGAAAATTACGCGGCATGGGCAAGCTGACCGAAAAGAATATCGAGGAATCTTTACGGGAAGTCCGTTTGGCTTTGCTGGAAGCCGATGTCAGCTTCAAAGTGGTAAAAGACTTTATCGCCCGGGTTAAGGAACGGGCGATCGGGGGCGAAGTCTTAAGCAGCCTGACCCCGGGACAGCAAGTCATCAAAATAGTTTATGACGAATTAAATAAATTGATGGGCGAGTCCGAAGCGCCGTTGCGCTGGGCCTCCCAACCGCCGACCGTATTGATGCTGGTCGGATTGCAGGGGGCCGGTAAAACCAGTACCGCCGGCAAACTCGGGCAATTCTTACGGAAACAGGGGAAACGCCCGTTATTGGTGGCTGCGGATATATATCGACCGGCGGCGGTCAAGCAACTGCAGGTATTGGGGAAGCAAGTGGAGATTCCGGTTTTCAGCCTGGAGGGGGCCGATCCGGTGACCATCGCCCAAAAAGCGGTGGAAAACGCGATCTCCTTGCAACGGGATTTGGTGATTATCGATACCGCCGGACGCCTCCATATTAATCAGGAATTGATGGAGGAATTGAAACGGATCAAAGCGGCGGTTAACCCGACGGAAATTCTGTTGGTCATTGATGCCATGACCGGACAGGATGCGGTTAATGTAGCCGGTTCTTTCCAGGAAGCCATCGGGATTGACGGCGCCATTTTGACCAAATTGGATAGCGATACCCGCGGCGGCGCGGCTTTGTCGGTACGGGCCGTTACCAGCTGCCCGATTAAATTTGTGACCGTCGGTGAAAAACTGGAAAATCTGGAGGTATTTCATCCTTCCCGCATGGCTTCGCGCATCTTGGGGATGGGTGATGTCCTGACCCTGATCGAAAAGGCCGAAGCGAATGTCGACCCCAAAAAAGCCAAAAATTTATACGATAAAATTCGCAAGTCCGAATTTGACTTGGAAGATTTTTTGGAGCAGATGCGCGAGATGCGGAAACTCGGCCCGCTGGACCAACTGTTTGGGATGTTGCCGGGGCAATTTTCAAAACAATTAAAAGGAGTTCAGGTGGACGAGAAGGAACTGATCCGGGTGGAGGCGATTATTCAGTCGATGACCCGGCAGGAACGGGCCAATCCCAGTCTGATCAACGGCAGTCGCCGCCGCCGGATTGCCGCCGGGTCCGGTACCAGCGTCCCGGAGGTCAACCGGTTGCTGCAGCAGTTTGAACAGACCCGGAAAATGATGAAACAATTTACCGATATGACAGTTAAAGGCAAGAAGGGGAAGATGCCGAAACTGCCCCGAATGCCGTTTGGATGAGATTTTTAGTTTTTTGAGGGGAGGTGAAATGATGGCGGTTAAAATTCGTTTAAACAGGATGGGAGCCAAAAAACGTCCGTTTTACCGGATGGTGGTGGCCGACTCGCGTTCGCCGCGGGATGGCCGTTTTTTAGAAATTATCGGGCATTATAACCCGATTGTCGATCCGATTGAATTGGTGGTCGATAAGGATAAAGCTCAGGACTGGCTGAAAAAAGGCGCGCAACCTTCCGACACCGTAAAGCGGCTTTTAAAGCAGGTTGGAGTTATTGCGTAATGATGGACATACGTTCGGTTCAATTGTGAGGTGTTATCATGAAGGAATTGGTTATACAGCTTTCCCAAGCTTTGGTTAATCACCCAGAAGATGTGAAAGTCGACAGGATTGACCGGAATAATAGTACTTTAATTGAGATTACGGTGAACCCGGAGGATGTTGGGAAGATTATCGGCAAACAGGGACGGATCATTAAAGCCATCCGGACAGTTGTTAAGGCTTGTGCGGTCCGGGATAACAAAAAAGTCTCCGTTGAACTTGGTAACAAATGAGATTGGCGGACGAATCGGCGGATTTGATTGCTGTAGGAGAAATCATTAAGGCGCAGGGACTTAAGGGTGAAGTGAAAGTCATTCCTTTGACCGATAATTTGGACCGTTTCGGCCAAATTCAACGGGTGTTTTTTCAAAGCGCCGCCTCCGGACTGATTGAGCTTAAGATCGAAAGCTATCGTTTGTTTCGCCAGTTTGTGCTGTTAAAGTTTGAGGGGATTGATGACCTGACAGCCGCTTTAAATTTGGGTCGCGGCTTTTTGTCAATTTCGCGCCGCGAAAGGCCGCAGTTGCCGCCGGGCCGGTTTTATCTGGATGAAATTATGGGACTTGATGTTTATACGGATGCCGATGAATATCTCGGGCAAGTCGACCAAATCATCCAAACCGGGGCTAATGATGTCTATAGCGTGCGCCGGGAATCCCGACAGCTTTTGGTGCCGGCCTTAAAGAGCGTCATTCGGGAGATTGATTTATCAGCCGGCCGCATGATCGTAGCGCTTCCGGAAGGCCTGAGAGAGGATTACTAGCAGATGCTCATTCAAATTATGACCTTATTTCCGGAAATGTTTGCCGGACCATTTGGTTTTAGCATCCTTAAACGGGCTCAGGAACAAAAGTTGGTTGAGTTTCGTTTCTTAAATTATCGGGATTATGCTACCGATAAGCACCGGACTGTGGATGATGCGCCTTATGGCGGAGGTTGCGGGATGGTGTTGAAACCGGAACCGATTTATCATTGTCTGCAAACGGCCAAGGCGTCGGGGCCCATTCCGAAAGTAATTTTACTGTCGCCCCAGGGGATCCCGTTTCAACAACAAGTGGCGCGAGACTTATCCCGGGAAGAACATTTGATCGTCATTTGCGGTCACTATGAAGGATTTGACGAACGCATCCGTTCCTGGGCAGATTTGGAACTGTCGCTGGGCGACTTTGTGTTAACCGGCGGCGAGGTGGCGGCAATGGCGATCTGTGATGCGGTAACCCGATTGATTCCGGGAGTTTTAGGGTCGGATGATTCCGCCCGTTACGATTCTTTTTCCAATGATTTGTTGGATTATCCCCACTATACCAGGCCGGAGGAATTTGCGGGATTAAGTGTACCGGAAATTTTATTAAGCGGGCATCATGCTCGGATTGAAGCTTGGCGCAGGAAAGAAGCGTTACTCCGTACTGCCCGGCGCCGACCGGAATTGTTGGACCGGATTGTTTTATCGGAACAAGATCTGGCGACGTTACGGCAGGAATTGCATAAAGAACTTTAATTTTGGTGGAGAGGAGGTTTGAAGTTGAACATTATTGATGTAATTGAGAAGGAACAGATGCGTTCCGATATACCGGATTTTAATTCCGGCGATACCTTGAAAGTCCATGTGAAAGTGGTTGAGGGCGGCAAACAACGGATCCAGCTTTTTCAAGGGGTGGTCATCCGGAGAAGTCACGGCGGCTTAAAGGAAACTTTCACCGTCCGTAAAGTATCACAAGGGATCGGCGTCGAACGGACTTTTCCGGTCCATTCGCCGATGCTTGCGAAGATCGAGGTTAGTCGTCGTGGTAAAGTCCGTCGCGCGAAACTGTATTATTTGAGAGGACGTTCCGGCAAGTCCGCCCGTATTGCAGAACGGCGGGAGCAATAACAGCCTGGAGGCCTTAAGTATGTTTGACATCAAAAAAACGGAAGCGCGTGAAAATATCGAAGCTTTTGCGATTGCCGTCCTTACCATTTTGTTTATCCTCATTTTTGTGGTACAGTCCTTTTTAGTCAAAGGTAGCTCAATGGATCCGACATTACAGGACGGAGAACGCCTCTTGGTCACAAAATTCGTTTATAAGATAAGGCCTCCGAAGATGGGTGATATCATTGTCCTTAAGTACCCCAAGGACCCTTCCAAGAAATTTATCAAACGGGTGATTGGGCTCCCGGGCGACCGGGTTTATGTTCAAAATTCCAATCTATATGTCAATGGCAATGAGATCAAAGAGCCGTATATCAAGGAGAAGATGTTTCAGGATTATGATTTTGTGGAAGTACCCGAACGGACCGTCTTTGTAATGGGCGACAACCGTAATTGCAGTAAAGATAGCCGTGACCCCGACGTCGGTTTTGTCCCCTATGAGAATCTGGTGGGCCGGGCCATCTTTGTTTTTTGGCCGCTTCCGAAGGGGGAAGTTTTGGCGCGGCCGAAATATCCTAATGTTGCCAATTGACGCTGGGAGGCTTTTGAGCATGTTCGACAATTTAAAAACACAAGTACGTGAGAACATCGAAGCTTTTGCAATTGCAGTCCTGGGAATATTGTTCATTAATATTTTTATAGTCCAATCTTTTATTGTCAAAGGCCCCTCGATGGATACGACATTGCAGGACGGAGAACGCCTCTGGGTCACGAAGTTTAATTATAAGATCAGGCCTCCGAAAATGGGTGATATTATTGTCCTTAAG
>JASFQO010000234.1:0-4950 GCA_050115405.1 Bacillota bacterium | reverse complement strand
AATTTTCGTTCCGGTACTTTCCACTGCTGTTTCAAGTAGCTTTTCCGATAAAACGGCGCGGTCCGGATTCCAGGTCAAAAGCGCCGCGCCTGATGTGTCTTTCCTTGCAGTATCAGTAAAGAAAGAGCTTGGTGAAATTCCATTTGTCCTGGAAAAAAGGGCCTCAGTTAATAACCCCATGGTAGCCGGCTCAACCAAAGTAAATAGCGAAACTAAAAAACCGGTTATGAGCAGGGCAATTATTCGCATGGCATGCGGTTTGGCATAATAGATCAGTCTCGAAAACATTAATTTCCTCCCGGAATCCGTCGGACTTAAGAATAGCGACGCAAACTTTGGTTTAAATATTTATTATGGTCTATATTTCGATTTCTTTATCTGCCCCTCCTGCTTGTTTTTCCGCCACAACCTGAATTAAGCGATAATTCATCCAATTTTAACTTGACTATTCGGATTATCACACACCTAAATAACTTTTTTTCAACTGGCGAACGCTTTAAATAAACCCTATCCATGCTGGCATATTATTTTTTTTAACATGATTTTAACCTAAAAGCTAAAAAATTCACAAAAAAAAAAAGGATGTCACTAAAAACTTATGGAACATCTTGCAGTGAAAAACGTATACCTTCCCGTGATGCTTTTATAATACCCGAGATCGTTTTACGTCACAACAGGAAAAATGCTCTAATTTTTTAGTAGGAGGGAATTTAATGGGCTGTTCATCTTGTCATGCGGAAAAATTCCAGGAACTCGATGATTTTATCGCGAGTCTCCCCACTACCGATGGCGCGCTAATCACAGTTCTCCATCGGGCCCAGGATTTATTCGGTTATCTGCCGAAGGAAGTCCAGCTCCATGTCGCCCACAAGCTTGCCGTTCCGGCAGCCAAGGTCTATGGAGTCGTCTCGTTTTATTCATTTTTCAACACGCAACCCCGGGGTGAATTCAATGTCAACGTCTGTCTCGGTACCGCCTGCTTCGTTCGGGGTGCCGCCAACATTTTAAAGGAATTTGAAACCCAACTGGGAATCAAAAACGGCGAAACCACCAAAGACGGCATATTTTCGATCAATACCATCCGCTGTGTTGGAGCTTGCGGTTTATCCCCGGTAGTAATGATCAATGACAAAGTCTACGGCCGGGTGGAACCGTCTCAAGTTAAAAATATTATTGACGAATGCCTGGCGAAAGGAGGAACGGAAAAATGAATAAAATCCAAAATTTGCCGGAATTATTGCAATATGGCCAGGAGCTAAAACGCCAACGCGAACTCCATTCCGACGCTACCGTTCTGGCGGTCGGCATGGCTACCTGCGGAATCGCTTCCGGAAGCGGCGAAGTATACCAAGTGTTACAAGAAGAAATCGCTAAAAACGACTTTAAAAAGGTTCAAATTGTCGCTACCGGATGTTTGGGTTATTGTTACGCGGAACCCGTAGTCGAGGTGCGCGTTCCCGGCCAGGATCCGGTCCTTTATGGCCAAGTCGACGCCAAAAGAGCCCGGGAAATCGTAACCGGTTTAAAGCAACAAAAACCACTTGAAGAAGGTGTCATTAACCGGGAAGCCACCAAATTACCAAATCAACCGCCCCGGATCGTCCTGCGGAACTGTGGCGTCATTAATCCCGAACTAATCGAGGACTATCTCCTGGCCGACGGCTATCAGGCTTTGGGTAAAGCGCTTACCGAGATGACTCCGAAAACAGTCATTGACACCGTGAAAAAAAGCGGTTTGCGTGGGCGTGGCGGCGCCGGTTTCCCCACCGGCCGCAAGTGGGATTTCGCCAGAAACTACACAAGTGACCAAAAATATATCATTTGTAATGCCGACGAAGGCGACCCCGGCGCTTTCATGGACCGCAGCGTCCTGGAAGGCGACCCGCACAGTGTGTTGGAAGCCATGGCCATCGCCGGTTATGCCATCGGAGCTACCGAAGGGGTTATCTATATCCGGGCCGAATATCCGTTAGCGGTCAAACGGCTGAAAAAGGCCATTAACCAAGCTGAAACGCTGGGACTCTTGGGCGACAATATTTTCGGCAGCGGATTTTCCTTCCACATCAGGCTCAGTTTAGGAGCAGGAGCGTTTGTCTGTGGCGAAGAAACCGCTCTCTTAAATTCGGTCTCCGGCAATCGGGGCGAGCCGACCGTCAAACCACCGTTCCCCGCTGAAAAAGGCCTCTGGCAAAAACCGACTTGTATAAACAACGTTGAAACTTTTGCCAATGTTTGTCCCATAATTCTCAAAGGCGCGGACTGGTTTGCCGGTATTGGCACGGAAAAGAGCAAGGGCACCAAAGTGTTCGCCCTGGCCGGTAAAATTAACAATGTTGGTCTGATCGAAGTGCCGATGGGGACAACCCTACGGAAGATTATTTATCAGATCGGCGGAGGCATCCGGGGCGGCAAGCAATTTAAAGCCGTTCAGACCGGCGGTCCTTCCGGCGGCTGTATTGCGACCGACTCACTTGATATCCCCATTGATTATGAGTCGTTGACTTCGATAGGATCGATGATGGGATCGGGCGGAATGATTGTCATGGACGAAGATGACTGTATGGTCAATATCGCCCGGTTTTATCTGGAATTCACCGTGGATGAATCCTGCGGCAAATGTACCCCCTGCCGGATCGGCAACCGGCGTCTCTTCGAAATGTTAACCAAAATTACCGAAGGTAAAGGTACTATGCAGGATCTGGACGACTTAGAGGAACTGGGGAGCATCATTAAAGATTGCGCGCTTTGCGCTCTGGGCCAAACTGCTCCCAACCCGGTCTTAAGCACCTTGAAAAACTTCCGTGACGAATATCTGGCCCATGTGAAGGATAAACGCTGTCCGGCGGGAAGCTGTACCAACCTGTTGCAATATCGAATTAACCAGAATAAATGTATCGGCTGTACCTTGTGCGCTAAAAATTGCCCCGTTTCTTGCATCACGGGCGAACGCAAGCAAGCCCATGAAATCGACCAAACCAAGTGCATCAAATGCGGCATCTGTTTCCAACGGTGCCCGGTTAAAGCCATTATTAAGGAATAATGAGGTGAATACAGATGATTAATCTAAAGATCAACGATCAACCGATACAAGTTGAGGCGGGGACTACTATTCTGGAGGCCGCCAAACAACTTGGTATCTATATCCCGACTTTGTGCCATCTCGATCTTCATGACCTCAAAATGGTTAATAAAGTAAGCTCTTGTCGGGTTTGCATGGTTGAGGTCCAGGGACGCAAAAATTTAGTGCCCGCCTGCTCAAGTACAGTC
This sequence comes from Bacillota bacterium, assembly GCA_050115405.1. Taxonomy (GTDB): domain Bacteria; phylum Bacillota; class UBA4882; order UBA8346; family UBA8346; genus DATCLA01. Next base: position 1,683 of record JASFQO010000234.1, on the reverse strand, counting down.
AGCGAAGGAATGGTGGTCCGCACCGATTCCATAAGGGCGATTAAATCGCGACGGGTGGTAGTGGAACTGTTGTTGTCCAATCACCCCCAAGACTGTTTAATTTGCGAACGCAACGGCAACTGCGACCTGCAAAAACTAGCGGCCGAACTGGGCGTCCGAGAAATCAAATATCAAGGCGAGAAGTCCAAACACACCAAAGATACCTCCAGCTATTCGCTGGTACGCAACCCGGACAAATGTATCTTGTGCCGCCGTTGCGAGACCATGTGTAACGAAGTGCAGACGGTCGGGGTCTACTCCGCCGTGGAACGTGGCTTTGACACTTCGATTAAAACCGCATTTGACCTGCCGATGCTGCAAACCTCCTGTACTTTTTGCGGCCAATGCGTCTCCGTCTGTCCCACCGGAGCGTTAACCGAAGTCGATAATACCCGTAAAGTCTGGGAAGCGCTGCAAAAACCGGGCAAAGTGGTGATCGCCCAGACGGCCCCGGCAATCCGGGCCGCCCTCGGCGAGGAGTTTGGGATGGCGCCGGGGACCAGTGTCACCGGAAAAATGGCGGCAGCGTTGCGCCGGTTAGGTTTTGACCGGGTGATGGATACCAATTTCGCCGCCGACCTCACCATTATGGAGGAAGCTTCGGAATTAATCCACCGGCTGCAACACGGCGGCAAACTGCCCATCCTAACCAGTTGTTGTCCGGCGTGGGTCAAATTTATCGAACATCAATTCCCGGAATTGTTGGATGTTCCTTCCAGTTGCAAATCGCCGCATGAAATGTTCGGGGCCATCGCCAAGACTTATTTGGCGACTCAAATGGGTATTAAACCGGAAGATATCGTGGTTGTCTCCATTATGCCTTGTCTGGCGAAGAAATATGAAGCCAAGCGGCCGGAACTGGCCGGCGAAAACATTCCCAATGTGGACTATGTCCTTTCCACCCGGGAACTGGCCCGGATGATCCGCGAAGCGGGCATTGGCTTCCCGCAGTTGCCGGATGAAGATTTTGACCAACCATTTGGTAATTGCACCGGCGCCGCGGTGATTTTCGGTACTACCGGCGGGGTCATCGAGGCCGCGTTGCGTACCGCCTACGAATGGCTGACCAAGCAAAAACTGGGGGATGTTGAATTTCAACAACTACGTGGTTTCGAGGGTATCCGGGAAGCAACGGTCCGGATCAACGATATTGACCTTAAAATTGCCATTGCCCACGGTTTAGGTAACGCCCGTAAGCTTTTGGAGGCAATCCGCGATGGCCGGTCCGAATACCACGCGATTGAGATCATGGCCTGTCCCGGCGGTTGCATCGGCGGCGGCGGCCAACCTTACCACCACGGCAATATTGAGCTGTTGAAAAAACGAGCGGCCGCGCTTTATGAGGAAGACCGTTCCAAACCGTTACGCTGTTCCCATGAAAACCCCGACATAATCAAGCTTTACAAGGAATTTCTGGGCGAACCCTACGGTGAAAAAGCCCACGAATTACTCCATACCCATTACACCAAGCGGGAAGTATTATAATCGAGTAGGAGGCTGCCCATTAATTGAGCAGCCGACCTCTCACACCACCGTGCGTACCGTTCGGTACACGGCGGTTCAACCGTTTAAGTGCAATTTACGAAGACGCTCGTATTGTGCCGGGAAATCATAATATCCCGCCAGTGCGAGCTTTTTGTTCGT
>JASFQO010000233.1:0-4958 GCA_050115405.1 Bacillota bacterium | reverse complement strand
AATGATTGCCGCGCTGCTAAGTTGGTTCAAGGATAATAAGTCGTTTAGCGCTATTTGGTGTTGTTGGGCAATTAAGTAAAGAGTATCGCCGGATTTGACCGTATAATTGGCCGTAGTGGCCGTACCGGCGCCGGTGCCCGGAATGATGAGCCGTTGCCCGACCAAAAGCGAGGCGCCGGAGAGGTTGTTGCTCTTTTGCAGGTCGGCCACGGAAACCTGGTAACGCCGGGCGATCAGAAAAAGGGATTCGCCGGCGCTGACCGTATGATAATTACTTTGCTTAAGTTTATTACCTGCGCCAATTTGCAGAGCTTGTCCGGGATAAAGGGTGGCGCCGTTCAGTTGATTGAGGGTTTGCAAGGCGTTGACGGAAGTCCCGTAACGGTTGGCAATCTGATACAGCGAGTCGCCGGGCTGGACGTAATAAGTCTGGGCGATTGCATATCCACAGAGGATGATTGCAAAAACCAATATGGTCATCAGAGGGACCAACTTTGTTAATTTAATTTGTTTCATTGAGATAGCTCCTTTTGGTCCACGATTCACATAATATAAGAAGGCGAAAAGTGGCGTTATGTTTGCGCCGATATTGCGGTGGCGCTAATCCGGTGTAATCGTGGCGTTAGTTTGTTTTTGCAATAAATGCTTCGCCTGCCAAGTTACTTCTATTATTTATATTTTATTTATATTTGTAAATTCTTTACCCAATAGCCATTCCCTGCAGGAAATGGGTGGGAGAGTAATTTAGGGCTTGAGGAGCCTGAAAAAATAAACGGCGTGATGGTGATGTGAGAGCGCCGTTTCGATGTGGAGAGCCTTGTTTGGTTTTTTAGCTTTTGAAAGTAAAATAGGGTATGGCGTCCCTCCCGCTTAAATATGGCAACCTGAAATTATTTGGCCTCGTTCCGAAACAATTTGCGGAAAAACTCAAATAAGCCCGACTGGCGCCGGCATTGATCACAAATGGCGGTGGGCGCTTCGGCTAATGGGAAAATCCGGGTTTCGTAATCTTGGCAGTAGGGCCCGGGCAATAAGCCGGAACGTTTACAGACTTTGAGTTGGACAATTCGGTGCTCGCTACAGTAGGCGGTCGGTTCGGTCCCGGCCAGAAAATATTCCGTCTTTTTTGGACAGGCCGGTGTGGCCAACTGGCCGGAAGTTTGGCAAATGGTAACCGCTTTGATGTTGGCGGGGACCGGAAACTCCCGCACCGGACAATTTTTTAAAGCGGCGGCGATGAAGTCGGCCCAGATCGGGGCGGCGACCCGGTTGGCCCCGCCCGGCAGTTTGCGTTCATTATGATCGCAACCGACAAAGATCGCGGCTAACAAGTCCGGAGTATAACCGACAAACCAGGCGTCGCGGTTGTTTTCGGTAGTCCCGGTCTTTCCGGCGGCGGGGCGGGTGACTGCCGCGCCGATATTCGCCGCCGTCCCGCCCGGTTTGAAAACTCCGGTCAAGGCTTGGGTCACCAAAAAAGCGACACCGGGGTCGAGCGTCCGGCTGCCCGCCGGGGTATAGCGGTACAAGACCCGGCCCTGCCGGTCCAGAACGCGGCGGATCGTTACCGGGCGATAGCGCAGGCCGCCATTGGCAATGGGAAGATAAGCCCCGGCCAATTCCAGGGGAGTCACCTCTTGCGAACCGAGCGCCAGCGAAAGCAGGGGAGCCAGTTTGGAACGGATTCCCAAGCGGATCGCTAAATCGATCACCGGGTCGAACCCCAGTTTTTCCAAGAGTTTAACGGCCACTACATTACTGGAGCAAGCCAGCGCGTCGCGCAGCGTGAGCGTTCCGGAGGCGGTTTCGTCGGCATGGTCGGTAGGCCGGTAGGTATGGGCGCCCAACAGATAAGTTTGGGGAGCGCGATCAAAGCGGCTGGCCAACGTAAAACCATGACTTAACGCCGCCGCATATAAAATGGGCTTAAACGCGGAACCGGGTTGGCGTTTGGCGGCGCTGGCCCGGTTGAATTGGGATTTGTTGAAATCGGTCCCGCCGATTAAAGCCCGGATTTCCCCGTTGGCATGGTCGAGCGCGATCAGGGCTCCCTGGGGTTGCGTTAAACCGTTCGGGTTATGGTAGAGCCGGGGAAGACGCCGTTTCATGGCGTTTTGAGCAGCTTTTTGCATGCCCGGGTCGAGAGTCGACTCAATTCTGAGTCCGGCATTGTAAAGTAGTTCCGGGTCGCCGGGAAAGAGCCGGACCAATTCTTTTTGAAGCAGGTCCACAAAGTAGGGCGCGGTATTGTTTTGCGTTTCAAGACCCGGCAAAGTCAACGGTTGTCTTAAATACTTGTGGTATTGCGTTGTAGTAATAAAACCGCATTTCCGCATCCGTCGCAAGGTATTGGCGAGACGGCTCTTGGCCGCCTGCGGATGGGTATAAGGCGAGTAAAAGGCCGGGCCGCGCGGCAGACCGGCTAGTAAAGCCATTTCCGCCTGGTTAAGCTCTCCGAGATTTTTCCGGAAATAGGTGGCGGCGGCGACTTTAATGCCGTAGGCGCCATGGCCGAAATAAATTTGGTTGAGATAACGCTCCAGAATCGCGCTTTTGGAACAGTGGATTTCCAGTTTGAGCGTATAGTAGAGTTCCTTGAATTTTCGGATGAAGCTGCGCTTCTGGGTCAGATAGGCGTTTTTGGCTAATTGTTGAGTGATGGTGCTGGCCCCTTGGGCGATCCGGCGGTGAGTGAGGTTGAATAAGGCGGCCTTAAAGATCCGTCCGGGATTAAGCCCATGGTGACGGTAAAAACGGTGGTCCTCCACTGCCAAAAAAGCCTGTTGCAGAAAGGCCGGGATTTCGTCCAGTTTGGCGGGACGGCGGTTTTGGCTATAGAAGGTGGCGATCAGGTCGGACCGGATATCATAGATTTCACTGGCGATCGGCATCCGGGCGGGAGGCAGCGGCAGATACAGGGCAACCAAGCCGGCCCCTGCCAGGATAGCAAAAGCGGAAAGCCAGGACAACCATATGGTAATTTTGGGCTTGAGCCGCGCGCCGGAATCGCGCCGGGAATTGGGCATGGAAAAGGCTCCTTAACGGGTAACCCTGCAAATTCATTGGTATATATTATTTACCAAGAGATTAAAAATATGTATTTTATTGTTTGTAAATCCCTCGAATTACAATATATACCTTAAGAATGCTTGCTATTGAAGATGCGGCACAGTTGCCCGGCGGCGTCGCCCGTGAATACTACCGTTTTTTGAAATATGGTCCGGTTTTAACGAAATTTTACGTCCGGGCGCAATGGAAGTTGGCGAATTTAAACAAACTATAAAGCGGTTATCGGCGATTCCCGTCCACTCGTCACGGAGCAGTCCGTATTCCACGCTGTCAACCCAGTGGCCGGCAACCCAAAATTGCTCTTTATATTGGCCTTCCTTTTTCATATGACATTTTTTCATGATATTTTCGGACGCTTGATTCACTTGTAAACATCCGGCCATGATTTTATGGACATTACATTGTTGAAAAGCAAAAGCGATTATTATTCGGGCCGCCTCGGTCACATAGCCGTGATGCCAGTATTGCGGCAGGATCAGATAACCTAAATTAGCGATTTTTCCGGCAAGATAATTACCTGTAATCGTAAAGCCGATTTCGCCGATAAATTCGTTGGTGTCGCGTTTTTCAATTGCAAAAAAATATTTGGAGCGTTGTAGGGAGGAGATTTCCGCAATTTCCGCGGTTAATCTTTGGGTGGCGCTTTCAAGTGAATCAAGTTGGGTTTCCGGAATGAAACGCATTACTTGCGGGTCGGTAAATAGTCGGTAATATTGTCCGAGATCGGAGCCGCGATAATCTCGGATTACAAGTCGTCCGGTTTTCAATTGGACCATTGCTTCTAAACCTTCTTTTCAGACAATACTTTAAATTTTGATGTTTTTATATAAATAACGATGTAAAACATTAATAATTTTAAAAATACTCAAAAAATTGCGCAAACTGGATAGAGCTTTCAATTATTTCATTCCAGTTTAGTATTGAAGCCAAATTTATTATGACATATAATAAAAAGGGACTTAAAGCCCGTATTTTAACTTATATAGGAATAAAATAAAGAGGGGGTTTTAAAATGAAAACAGAACAGAAAATAATTAAGGCACTTACCATTGCAGGTTCTGATACCAGCGGTGGTGCTGGAATACAGGCTGATTTAAAAACCTTTCAGGAGCTTAATGTATACGGCATGACTGCGCTTACCGTGATGGTGGCACAGAACCCGAACAATAACTGGTCTCACGATATATATCCGATTGGTATGGATGCCATCGAGGCCCAGATTGATACCGCGCTTGGCGGCATAGGTGTGGATGCGCTAAAAACCGGAATGTTGCCAAGCTTTGAGGTGATAGAGCTAACAGCTCGTAAAATCCGGCAATATGGATCGAAAAACATTGTTATCGACCCTGTGATGGTCTGTAAAGGTACGAATGAGATCGTAAACCCGCAGGCGGCACAAGGGCTGAGGGATATTCTTGTGCCGCTGGCGGATATCGTGACGCCTAATATCTATGAGGCGGCACAATTGAGCGGAATACAGCGCATCCAATCTGTTGAGGATATGAAAAAAGCTGCCGGGTATATCCACGCGCTTGGAGCCAAAAATGTTCTTATCAAGGGAGGCGCAAAGCTTGGCACGGAGAAAGCGATTGATCTTTTCTCTGATGGCGGTAGTTTCGAGTTGTTGGAGATTCCCCTTATAAAAACGACATATACCCACGGCGCAGGCTGTACAATGGCGGCGGCAATCACGGCGGGACTCGCCAATGGTCTTAGACCATTTGAAGCTGTACAACAGGCGAAGCAATTTGTGACAACTGCAATTAAGCATGGTTTTCGTCTCAATCAATATGTCGGAGCAGTTACTCATGCAGCACATCGCTTGTTTTAGGAGCATTTCTGTAATAAAAGCGGGAGTGATCCTGCAGTCGTTCGGGGCGAAGATCGGG
>JASFQO010000232.1:0-4983 GCA_050115405.1 Bacillota bacterium | reverse complement strand
CCAGTCCGAAGTAGACTCTTTGTAAACCAATGGCGTACTTCTCCAACTTCGTCGGATCCGTCAGGTCAATCCGCCTCATGTCGTCTTGGGTTAACATTTCCCGCAGCAATTGCGGCGCTTGATTATTGGTAAATAGTAACTCCGGCGCGGTAAAGGCGGCAATCTGGCGATAACCGTCCGGTGGCTTGACCGCGCCGTCATATTTGGCATCTTGCTTACTTCGAAAAGCTTGCTGATAAGCCAGTTGGCAAATTTGCGCCAATAATCCGGCTTTCTGGGGATCATACCCAATCATGCTGGTCGCCGCCTTTTTGGTTTGTTTTGCAAAGAAAGATCCCGTTAACATGTATATTCATTTTTTTTACCCTCATTCTAACGTATGCCAAGAAGGTATTTTAACATCCAGTCAGAATAACTACAACTGGAAACCCAATTACAAATCGATATTCCGAAAATAATTGCCATTAAAACGGGTTTCGCAAATGATCACCTTGATTCGTCTAAGGAGGCTTATGTCTTGGCTCGTGTAAATTCGATCGAACAAAAAATTGTGGATACCCTGGAACAAAATTATATGCCCTATGCCATGAGCGTGATTGTATCCCGCGCCATCCCGGAGATCGACGGTTTCAAACCTTCGCACCGCAAACTGCTGTTTACCATGTACAAAATGGGACTGTTAACCGGGGGCCGTACCAAATCCGCCAATATTGTCGGGCAAACGATGAAGTTGAATCCCCATGGCGACATGGCGATTTATGAAACCATGGTCCGCTTGACCCGGGGCAACAACGCGCTGCTCCATCCCTTCATCGATTCCAAAGGCAATTTTGGCAAAGAGTATTCACGGGACATGCGTTTCGCTGCGCCCCGTTACACCGAAGCGAAATTAGATAAACTCTGTGAAGAACTATTTAAGGATTTGGACAAAAACACGGTGGTCTTTGTCGACAACTATGACGGCACTTTAAAAGAACCGACCCTGTTGCCGACCACCTACCCCAATATTTTGGTCAACGCCAACCAGGGGATTGCCGTCGGGATGGCCAGCAATTTATGTAGTTTTAACCTACAGGAAGTCTGTGAGACCACGGTCCGGTTCATCCAGGATGAAGCCATGGCGGTGGAACAATATTTAAAAGCGCCGGACTTCTCCTCCGGAGGCCGGTTGATTTATAACGAAAAAGAGATGGTCGGGATCTACCGTACCGGTCGCGGCAGTTTCAAACTGCGGGCCAAATACCGTTTCGACAAGACCAACAACTGTATTGAAATTTACGAAATTCCCTATACAACCACAATCGAAGTGATTATCGACGCCATTATCGACTTGGTGAAAAGCAGCAAAATCAAAGACATTACCGACGTCCGCGACGAAACCGATTTAAACGGCCTCAAGATTACCCTGGACCTCCGCAAAAGCGCCGACCCGGAAGCCTTGATGAACAAGTTGTTTAAACTAACGACGTTACAGGACTCTTTCAGTTGCAATTTCAATATCTTAATTGAAGGACGGCCGCGGGTGATGGGGATCAAGGAGATTCTCACCGAATGGCTGGTCTTCCGGATGAGTTGCCTGAAACGCCAGATTTTATTTGATATTGACCGCAAGACTGAAAAGCTCCATCTATTGCTGGGATTACAAAAAATCCTGCTCGATATCGACCGGGCAATTAAGATTATCCGGGAGACTGAGCACGAAGCGGATGTCGTCCCCCGCTTGATGTCCGGCTTTGCCATTGACCAAATCCAGGCGGAATTCATTGCCGAAATCCGGTTACGTAATTTAAACAAGGAATATATCTTAAACCGGGTCGGTGAAGTCGCTAGTCTCCAAAAGGAAATTGCCAACCTAAAAGAGCTTCATGGCAGCGAAGCAAAACTCAAAAAAGTGATTATCAAGCAATTGAACGCAGTCGCCAAAAAATACGGTCAACCCCGGCGGACCGAGATCATTGGTGAGGAACATGTGGAAGAATTCACCGCCGAAAACCTGATTGAAGATTACAATCTGAAGATTTTCCTGACCGCCCACAACTATCTGAAAAAGGTCGCCCTGACTTCGCTGCGCAGCAGTCCGGAGCATAAACTGAAAGAGGAGGACGTCATTATCCAGGAGGTGGAGACACATAACAAAGCCGACCTGCTGCTTTTTTCCAACAAAACGGTGGTCTATAAACTGAAGATTTATGAGATCGCCGACCATAAGGCCAGCAGTCTCGGTGAATATGCCGCCAATCTGCTCAATCTGGAGCCGGATGAAAAAATCGTTTTTCTGGTCGCCACCGATGATTACCGGGGCAACCTCCTGTTCGCCTTTGAAAATGGTAAAATGGCCAAGGTGGAATTGGCCGGTTACGCCACCAAGACCAACCGGAAAAAGCTGGCCAAGGCTTATGCGGCCCTCTCCCGGCTGGTCCGGATCTTCTATCTCGAACCGGGCCAGGAACTGGAATTAGCGACTTACAGCAGCATTAAAAAAGTTCTCATCTTTAACACTGCCAATATTGCCATCAAATCCACCCGGGACTCGCAAGGAGTTCAAGTGATGAAGGGAAAAAAAGGCAGTGGCGTCATCGCGGTGAAAACCCTGGAGGAGGTGAATTTCATCGATCCCGGCTATTACCGGACCAAAAATATCCCGGCGATCGGGTATTATCTGAAGGATGAGGACAGCGGGGTTAAACAGTTGGAGTTTGAGGTATAAACCTCAAACTCCTCGTAACTCGTCGCTCGTCGTTCGGAAAAACATCACCTGAACTTCTATACATGAACGGCAGGTCGGCATTTAATCACCAAAAGCACCAATATCTTCGTCCGCGATTATACCGTTCCCGGCCACCAACCAATGAGCTGCCGCGATTTTGGTAACCCCGAACGACGAGTCACGAGCGACGCATAGCTTTTGGCTGAACGCCAAAAGTATTTGATGTACGTCACCACATCCGGGTGCCGTGTCGATGCGCCGCTGATGGCATCCGGCGCTTTCTCCGACCAGCCAATCGCGAGCGCGGCAAAGGGCCTTTTCCCTTCGAGAATCTTTAGTATTTTGCGGTACTCATCGCCCTTCGGTCCCTCGAACAGCAATTGGACCGCCGCGACGATATGCGTTCCCAAACCCATCCCTTGGGCGGCCAACGACATATTCTCACAGGCCAAGGCCGCATCAAAAGTAGAAAATTTCGATTTTTCCGTCACGGAAATCAGGATCACCACCGGCGCCTGTAAAAACAAATGGCGTTTCCAGAACCGCATCAGCGTCTTTACGCCAATAGTTCTGTCATTCAGAGTGTCAAGTAGCGTTTTTCCATTTCCGGAGCGTCAAGCTTTCCCCAATCTTGAAACCATGTTTCGCCAGGAACTGGGGGATATTACTCTTGGCGGTCCAAAACCGGATCATCTTCTCCTTACTAACCGCCTGCTATCAAAATTCTCTATTGGTGTACCCTTCTCAAGCATCTCCGCAATCTCATCAAAAGATTTTGGAACTGTTATATAGCGGCCATCGCGTCCATCTATCCCATCGTCTCTGTAAAAATTGCCGCGCATTCCTCTTCTTCCGTCTCTTCCGCCCGCTCGGCCTGCTCCTCCCGGACCGCCGCTACCACCTTTGCCGCCTCGACCACCTCTGCCGCCATTCATAACCGGATGAAGATAGTCTAATACCGACTCATCATAGTACCAGACGGTAATATTCCCGGCATCGCCACCATCGCCGCCCCTACCGCCGTCGCCACCATCGCCACCGTTTCCACCGTTTCCACCACGTTTGCCGTGTCTACCACCTTTTCCATCTCGATCGCGTTTACCGACCTTGCCACGTTTACCGCCTTTGTCACCTTTATCGTCCTTGCCATGTTTATCGTCTTTGTCACGTTGATCATCTTTGGCATGATCGTGTTTAACGACGCCGCCAGCGCCGCCCTCCCCGCCGTCACCACCAGCCCCGCCTTTGCCGCCGTCTCCGCCGGAAGAATTTAGATAAAACGGTTGTACTTTACTTAAGAAAATAGTATGATCGTCCATATTATAAAAGAGTAACAGTTTCGTTTCATTGGTAGTATTTGTGGCGAGGCCGGAAAGGTCATAATAAGCTACGATTAAGTTCGGATTGCCCCCGTTACGGCCATGACCGCCGTCTCCGCCGTCAAAGCCGTGACCTCCGTGATAACCGTCATCTCCAGGTTTGCCATTGCGGCCGTCCGAACCGTTAATGCCGTCCAGGCCAACGCTTCCGGAATGACCTTGATACGAAAGCGTATTTAACTGGTTCCACTTCCAAGCAATCGGCCACTTCCGTACCTGGGTAGGAAATGAATTATCTTTTACTGCAAAAACGGCTTCATATTCACCTTTATACAGCAAACCCCAAGTATCTCTACTGGCTTTTAAATATATTTTACTTATTTTATTTTTTAAAAGGCTTAAGTTGGGGCTATTGAATTCAATTTGGCGATAATCGGGATATTTGATAAATTTGTAATCAGCATCATAAACTTCAAGCTTAACTTGATATTCCCAACCGGGTACCAGTGAATGCGCCTCATTTCCGGCGCCATCGTTTAACTTAATATCAAGCTTGGAAATAGTTATTTCCGAAATATTGGTACAGCCGGAAAAAACCATCAGTAACGCCAATAAACATCCAAATAAAAAATTTCGCAAAAGCTATCCACCTCTTTTTGGAATTATACGGAAATTATTATATCATTTTTACATAATTGTATAAAGATTTCAGTAATAAGTTAATGTTTTTTTCACAGATTTAACCCAAGTTTGGCGACATGACCTAAGAATTAAAAGCGCGACATAGTCCACGCCAAGCGCCGCCGCCACCAGCCCCAACAGCCGGTAATCCATCTCATACTCCGCTGCGGTCATCTCGGCGAAGTCCACAAATATTTGGTAAAGCATACCGCCCTCCCCTGTTAAAATTCAAGTAACTGCCTAATTAATTTAATTGCTCTTGTAATTATTTTACTA
>JASFQO010000231.1:0-5007 GCA_050115405.1 Bacillota bacterium | reverse complement strand
ACCTTTACGGAAAACGGCACATCGATAACGGCTACCAATCAATCCTATAACAGTTCGATCCCGGCGGGCGGGACAGTCAGCTTTGGTTTCAATCTGAGCTACAGTGGTACTAACGCCAAGCCCACCAGCTTTACTTTAAACGGTTCAGCGTGTCAGGTACAATAAAAATCAAAAAACGAGTCAGGGGACGATTCTTTAGACTCATCTCATTTCATAAATTATCGGTTCTCTAGGGTGAAAATTGCCGTTAGGTAATTTTCACTCAAGAGCTTTGTGCCTGCGAAGTAAGGCATGGAACGTTAGAAAATCAACTGATTTTTATCAAAAAAGGCACTTTATTTTGCGTAAGTGCCTTTTTTGATTTTTGAAAGTTACTATTTTCCGTTTTTGAAAACTAAGCAAAATATTGGTAGATTTTAGCAAAATATTTTAAGATTTCTCCCGATTTCCTCGATATAATTTCAGTATCAATAAAACTTTGGCGAAACGGTCGGTATTAGCTGTTTCTATATCCCATCGGCGAAAATAGCGAACCAAAAAGGATATTCAAAGAATAGCGGATCCGGAGCAACAAGTGGTGGCTTATCATCTTTTAAACGCCATTGCTGTCGCTTCCGGAATCTTGACTCCAATAGCGGGAGTGCTGATTAAGCAATATGGGATTATTGGCGGTGAACAAATCTTGTTGGGATTCGCCACATTAAGTATGACTGCTCTGGTCCTGGGGCGTAATTATTTTTACCGCGAAACTCAAGTGGGAAAGCAGATTGTATCCGAACGGCGCGGGCAATCCCAACAGTATTGCCGGAAGGACAATAACGGTTTTTGGCGAACTTTACGTGCACAACCATTACTGGGACCGGCCTTGCTATTTTGCATTCTGTTTAACGTTTACATTCCGATTGGCACTTATAACAGTTTATATTACGGCCTGTATCTTACGGAAGTCTTACAATTGGACAAGGAGGCGAGTGCGTTTTTAGGCGGGTTTAACGCCGGGGTGATGTTGCTGGTGATTTTATTCCTTGTGCCGTTTTCAACGCGGATCAACCCTTCGCTGTTAATGTCTGCCGGGATTGGAGTTCAGATTGCGGCTTTGTTATTGGTCCTGATACCGCCGGGGAACTTCGCAATCACGGCCGCGGTTATCGTTTTGTTCGCTTTGGGTTTTGGAATGGCTAAGCCCTTGGTGGACTCAGTCCTCGGCATGGTGACCGATGGCAAGGAACGGGCAGGGATTTACGCGATTTATAATACCGTTATTTCGGTTGGATGCACTAGTTTGGGTTTTGGGTCGGGTTATTTGTACCGTTATAAACCGGCTATAATCTATCTGACATCGATAGCGATTCTGCTTATGTGTTTAGGCTGTTTGATCTGGCTAAGACGGTCGAGAGCCCAAAAGACTGTGAGATGGAAAGCAGAGGAATATTGCAAGGGATAATGAATGGAATGGTTTTAAAGATTGAGTCTTGAAGAATTTTTGGGGGAAATTGCAGAGGTGTAAATATGGGAGTGGCGAAAAGAGATGAAATTAAACAAAGGAGTAATCCGATGCATGCTTGGCAGGAAAAAAACCTAGTCGATGAATGCTTTCCTTTTAATTTGTTCATTGTGGATGACGTTGGATTTCCGCCACATTGGCACGAAGAGTTCGAGATTGTTTATATGTTGGAAGAAAGTTTAACCATGGGGGTTAATCGTGAAATTTACAATTTAGAACCGCGGGATATTCTCTTAATCAGCCAGGGGGAAGTCCATTACTTTCTGTCCCAACCTCGTCAGGCCCGTCGGATTATTGTGCAATTCACTCCCGCAATTCTGGAATCATTTGCACCGTTGATACGCAATTGCCGGTTTGCCACTCCTTTAATCCAAGCTGATGACGCTACTTCTACCGTGCACTGTCAACTGGAACATCAGATTCTGATGGCTCAAGCCGAGTATCGGTGCAAACAAGAGGGATTTCAACTCGCGATCAAGGCTCGCTTATTCGATCTGGTTACCATCTTATGGCGCCAAGTTCCGATCGAAAAATGTTCGGCCGGTGAACGGGATAAACAAATGCAGAATCTCAGCCGTCTGGAACAAGTAGTCCGCTATGTTGAAACCAATTATGCTCAAGATATATCACTGGCGGAAGTGGCTGCCGCAACCGGTTTTAGCGTCTATCATTTCGCCCGTTTTTTCAAAGCAATTACCGGAATGACTTTCATCCAATACTACAATCACTTTCGCATTGCCAAGGTGGTTTCCGAACTTAACAACACGAACGACTCCCTTACGGCAATTGCCTTCCGTTCCGGCTTTAACAGCATTCAAACTTTCAACCGGGTTTTTAAAGAATTAAAAGGTTGCTCTCCCAGTTCATATAAGAAACAATCCTGATCTCGACAAGCTTTTTTAAATTGTTTTAAAATCAAGCAAAATATAAGTAGTTTTGTGCAATATATTGTAGGACATTCCAAAAATTATTCCGTATAATATGAATATCAAAAGAATTTTTTGAAAGGAATGGTGTGAAAAATATGGGTTGTGATAATTTTAATGCTGCAATATATTGCTTTGTTTACATTTATTTAGCGAGAATTAATTTGAGGCATAACATTTCTGATGGATGTCGACAATGAAAAGTGTTACCGGTTTGGTGATTATTAGGTGAAAAAGCATTGGAATTATTGTCCGATGCTTTTTTATTGTCGAAAATTTTTAAGACTTGACAATTTTTATTAATTATTATATAGTGGTACTAAACAAGACCACTACTTATCGGGAGCGACAGATGGAATTAATCGAAGCATTGGGTAAAGTCGGTTTTACCAAACATGAAGCAGTTTTATACCTGACATTGTGTAAAGAAGGAGAGTTGACCGGGTATGAAGCGGCCAAAATCTCCGGGATTCCCCGTTCCAACGCTTATCTGGCATTGGCGGCTTTGGTCGAGAAAGGAGGCGCCTATCGCATTGAGAGTGAAGCGGTACGCTTTACGGCAGTCCCGGTCAATGAACTTACCGCCAATCTGCGTCGGGAGTTCGAACAAGTTTTATCCTTTTTAGCCAATGTCCCGGTACGTCAAACTACAACGAATCCCTATATTACGATTACCGGCCAGAACCAGATTGTCAATAAAATGAAGAATTTGATTAATAAAGCTATGGAACGGCTCTATCTGGCGTTGGCAATTAACGAACTGCGTTTGCTTGAAACCGAAATTGAACAGGCAATACGGCGCGGCTTGAAGGTGGTGATCATTACGGATCAAGCCTATAAATTAGAGCATGCCACCATCTATTTTCACCATAAACAACCCGGTCAAATCCGCTTAATCACCGATAGCAATCAGGTATTGACCGGCGAACTCTCCGGACGGCCGGACTCCACTTGTTTGTATTCGATGAATCCCAATTTGGTGCAATTGATTAAAGATTCTCTAATCAATGAGTTGGAACTGATTAAACTTAAAAAGCAAGGATAAAACAGGAGGTTGACCACTCATGGACTATTTTACCCAAGACGTTGATTTTTTCGGTAATACCAATCCCCAAAGTTTGATTGAGACCTACGGCAGTCCGCTTTATGTCTATAATGAAAATATTTTACGAATGCGTTGCCGGGAAATGCGGGATTTGATTACCTATCCCGATTTTAAAGTCAATTATTCCTGTAAAGCCAATTCCAGCTTGAAATTGTTGGAGATTATCAGGTCCGAGGGATTGCATGTCGATGCGATGTCGCCCGGTGAAATCACAGTACTGTTACGGGCCGGTTTTCAAGTTGATGAACTCTTTTACACCGGTAATAATGTTTCTAAAGCTGAGTTGCAATTTGCCTGCGAACGCCGGATTACCGTCAGTGTGGATTCTTTAGCGCAATTAAAACGGTTCGGTCGGCTCAATCCCGGCGGTAAGGTGGCGGTACGGTTTAATCCCGGGATTGGCGTCGGGCACCATCAAAAAGTAGTAACTGCCGGTTCCCATACTAAATTCGGAATTGAGGCCGCATGCATTGTTGAGGTGAAAGAGATCCTCGCCCGCTATCAATTGCGGTTAGCGGGGATTAACCAACATATCGGCTCGTTATTTTTAGAGGAAGACCCTTATCTAGCGGGAGTCCAAGCGCTATTACAGATTGCAGGGCAATTCGCAGATTTGGATTTTATCGATTTGGGCGGTGGTTTCGGAATTCCCTACCAAAAACAGACCGGACAGGAAAGACTGGCATTAACACAGTTGGGTAGCAAGTTAAGTATTCTTTTAAACAATTGGACGCGAGATTATGGCAAAACAGTCCGTTTTGTAATTGAGCCGGGGCGTTATATTGTGGCGGAAAGCGGTGTGTTACTGGGGACGGTCCATGCGGTTAAACAAAATTACAATACGGTCTATGTTGGTACGGATTTAGGGTTTAATGTCTTGATGCGGCCGGTATTGTATAATTCCTATCACGACCTGGAAGTCTACCGGGAGGGAAGGCTGGTACCGGGGCCTCCTGCCGGACCGGTGACGGTAGTCGGCAATATTTGTGAAACCGGGGATATCATTGCGAAAGACCGGCAACTACCGCAAGTTTATGAAAAAGATTTAATCGGAGTAATGGACGCCGGGGCTTATGGGTTTTCGATGAGTTCAAACTATAACAACCGGTTGCGCCCGGCTGAAGTGTTGATTAAGACTGATGGCAAGCCGTTATTGATCCGACGGCGGGAGACTTGGGACGATTTACTGCGGTACTTTGAGTAGAGGCTGTCTCACGCGGAGCGCGCGGGGGAAAAGTGGAGGTGACGAAAATGAACCCGATTAACAATCTCATTGCCGAACGGCTGGGCGGAAGCAGGTTTGGCAAGGAAACTGAAATTTTGCTTACGGTGTAATCAAAGATAACACTGACTCCGGTCAGTTCCGGGCGATTCAGAAAGCCGGCGTCTATGCTTTACAGCATCCGGAATTGGCTTTACGCAATTGTGAACGTTATTCCCGGCGTTTCGACCGTTTGGTGCCGGCGCTAAAT
>JASFQO010000230.1:0-5008 GCA_050115405.1 Bacillota bacterium | reverse complement strand
ATAATCGGCCCGGTAATGTCCACCGCGGCTCTCGGTACGGGCCAGCGCGGCCTGAAAGATGAGGCGGGTCAGTTGGAGCATATTTTGAAATTCCAGGTATTGCGGGTCCGGCGTCAATTGCGTTACCTCCGCCCGAAAATCCGAGTCCAAACTGGCTAAAGCCGTGGCGATTCCCGACGCCTCGCGGACGATTCCCAAATATTGACCGGTTAAGTGGTGTAATTGCGTCAGATCGTTTTTGAGGTTGGCGTAATCTGTGTTCAAGCGGGGATAACAGACTTGCAAGTCCAGAGTAGCTTCAGGAATCGGCGCTGGCTTTTCCAGTAAGGCGCGCGCGGCTCGGTTACCGAAAACCAGGCCTTCCAATAAGGAATTACTGGCTAAACGGTTGGCGCCGTGGACGCCGGTGCTGGCTACCTCGCCGGCGGCGTACAGACCGGGGACCTTGGTCTGGCCCTGCAGGTCGGTCAGGACGCCGCCCATCATATAATGGGCGGCCGGGGCTACCGGAATCGGTTGGGCGGTAATATCCAATCCGTAGTTGAAGCAAGTTTCATAGATGTTGGGGAAACGGCTTCGGATCGTGGCGGTGGGAATCCGGGAGAGATCCAGATTAACATAAGTTGCGGCAGTTTTTTGAATTTCCGCAAAGATGGCGCGGGCCACCACATCGCGGGGCGCCAATTCGGCCAAAGGATGATAATCCGGCATAAAACGGTGGCCACTCTGATTTAATAAAAACGCGCCTTCGCCCCGGACGGTTTCGGAAATCAAGAAAGGCGGCGCCGCCTGTAAATGCAGGGCCGTCGGATGAAACTGGATAAATTCCAAATCACAGAGTTCCGCCCCGGCATTATAAGCCAAAACCATCCCATCGCCGGTGGCGATGGACGGATTGGTCGTCTTACCGTAAATTTGTCCCAACCCTCCGGTACATAATACCACTGCGGCGCTTAGAAATAAGTGGACTTGGCCCTGGTGGACCGTTACCGCGCCGCAACAGCGGCTGTTATTTAAGACCAGCGCCAGGGTATAATGGTGTTCGTAGATGGTAATATTAGGTTGCCGCCGCGCCAGGGACACGAGGGTGGCGGAGACGGCATGGCCGGTGGCGTCGCCGTCCGCATGGAGTATCCGGGGCCGACTATGGGCGGCTTCCCGGGTTAGCGCGATTTGTCCCGCAACCCGGTCAAACGGAGTGCCTAGCGCAATCAACCGTCGGACTTGTTCCGGCCCGTCATAAACCAGTGCCAGGACCGCCTCGGAGTTGCAGAGACCGGCTCCGGCCATCATGGTATCCTGGTAATGCAGTTCCGGTGAGTCGGGTACCCCCATTGCGGCGGCGATACCCCCTTGAGCATAATTGGTGTTGCTTTCCATCAGAGCGGATTTGGTGATTAAGATCACCCGGCGCTCTTTACTTAGCTCCAGGGCCGTATAAAGGCCGGCGACTCCGCTGCCGATGACTATATAGGGAGCGGAATCAGTCGGCGCCGGTAAATTGGTTGGAAATGAAGTGGACATAATTCCTCCAATAATCTCTGGGCCGTCAGGAAACGGCCCATGGCTTTCGGTTTCCGGCTTTTGGCCGTCAAGGGGCGGTGAAGTCCAGCATCCGGTCGAGCGCCCGCCGGGCCGGGACGGCGATTTCCGGCGGTACGGTGATCGCCGGGCTTAAATTGCGCAAAGTGGCGAGGACTTTGGCAACGGTCGTCAGCTTCATGTCGGGGCAGATCAGCCCCTGACTGAGCAGATAAAAGGTTTTCGCGGGATTTTCGGTCCGCAGGCTATATAAAACCCCCATCTCCGTGCCAATAATAAAGGATGATTGGGACGAGTCCCGCACATATTGGATGATCTGGGCGGTGCTGCCGACAAAGTCCGCCAAAGCAACCACTTCTTCCCGACATTCGGGGTGGACCAGAAGCGGCGCCTGCGGGTGGAGTTCTTTAACCCGGCGGACCTCGGCGGCGGTAATCCGATGGTGGGTAGAACAATAACCGGGCCAGAGACGGACGGTTTTTTCCGGTACTTGCCGGGCGACAAACCGGCCGAGGTTTTGGTCGGGGAGAAAGATCAGTTCGGATTCGGGAATGTTTTTGACCAAAGCGACGGCATTGGCGGAAGTGCAACAGTAGTCACTGACAGCCTTGACTGCCGCGCTGGAGTTGATATACGTTACCACGGCGGCCTGCGGATACGTCTCCCGCCATTTTAAGACGGCCTCGGCTTCCGCCATCTTCGCCATCGGGCAACCGGCGGTTGCCTCCGGTAAAAGGATTGTTTTCTCCGGAGCCAGGATTGCCGCGCTTTCCGCCATGAAGTGGACGCCACAAAAGACGATTACCTTGGCTTTAGTCCGGGCGGCAATTCGGCTTAAAGCCAAAGAGTCGCCAATCTCGTCCGCTAATTGCTGGATCTCGTCATTTTGGTAATTATGCGCCAGGATCAGGGCGTTATGCTCGGCGCAGAGCCGTTTGATCTCTAAAAGCTGCGCTTCAAGACTATCGCTCACAGTAATATACCTCCTGATTTCGCTTAAAACCTGTTTATTTATACATAATAATGATTATTCTCATTTTACTGATCCTTAACGATTTTGTCAATCTGAACCGTAAAAATGTTAAGGCAACCGCTAGAAGTTAACCAAATCGTTGAAATGTCATCTTCACAGTTGCCGTAAAATGAGATAAAATGGTTATGTTGAGGTTGAAGGCCGGATCGATTCATTAATCTTTAACAAGGCCATTGATTTCCAGCTTCCAGTAAGGGGCGATCACTTATGTCGGCGACGACCAAATTACGCTTGAAGAATATGGTTTTTTACGGTCATCATGGCGTCTATGCCGCTGAAAGGGATTTAGGGCAAAAAATTGAAGTGGACGTGGAATTGAGTTCCGACTTTCGGCCCGCCGGTAAAGCGGATGATTTGGATTTGACAATTAATTACAGCAGGGTTTATCAACTGGTGAAAAGAGTGGTCGAGACGGAACAATACAATTTGATTGAAGCAATTGCCGCCGCCATACTCGCCAAGATTCGCGGCGCTTATAGCGTTCATCAGGTCACGGTCCGGGTGCGTAAACCGCAACCGCCTGTGGGTGGAGTGCTGGATACCGTTGAATTTGAAATTTCCGAAGGGCCGTGAGCTTTTCCAGCTTCGTGACTATTCAGGGGTAGGTATAACGAAAGCCATCTAGAAGCGCTGAAAAAGGTGGTGGGGAGACTTGCCGGATTGGCTGATGCGCCGTGAAAAGCCGCACATTGCTGCGTCACTCGGTCGCTGCGGTGCTCGATATACATCACTGCACGACTTTTTTCGCTTGTCGTCCGGTAAAAACCCTTTTTTCTGACTCCTGAATTTTATTTCCTAAAATTTCATACCAGATCACGATGACATTGGCCTCTAGCCTCCAGCTTCCAGTAAGGGATGGACGTTTACGATGAAATGCGGTAAAATATTTATTGGTATATTATTATGGAATTGAGGTCAAAAATTGAAGTGGATGCGCGATTTGGCGCCGCGTCTTAATAAAAGGAGGTTTTAACAGTGAAACCGGTAACTACAGTCAAGTTGCTGCGGATGAAAGCGGAGGGGCAAAAGATCGTGATGATTACCGCCTATGACTATCCCAGCGCCAAGCTGGTGGACCAGGCGGGAGTGGACCTGATTTTGGTGGGCGATAGCCTGGGAATGGTCGTCCTGGGCTATGAGAATACGCTGGCGGTGACGCTGGATGACATGATTCATCACAGCAAGGCGGTCATGCGGGGACGCCAAAAGGCCATGGTGGTAGTAGACATGCCCTTCATGTCCTACCAGGTCTCCCCGGAGCAGGCTTTAATGAATGCCGGTCGTCTGGTTCAGGGAGGGAACGCTCAGGCGTTGAAACTTGAAGGCGGGACGGAAATGGCGGGTACGGTCGCCAAAATCACCGGGGCCGGGATCCCGGTCTTTGGGCACCTCGGTTTTACCCCGCAGTCGGTGTACCAGTTTGGCGGGGCTTTTTTCCAGGGCAAGACCGCCTCGCATGCAGCGCGGTTGGTTGAAGACGCTTTGCGTTTGGAGGACGCCGGTATTTGCGGACTAGTGTTGGAATTGGTGCCGTGGGAAGTCGCGGCGGCAATTACCGAGCGCCTGACCGTCCCGACGATCGGGATTGGTTCCGGAGCGGCCTGCGACGGCCAAGTGTTGGTCTACCATGATTTGTTGGGATTTGACCGGGATTTTCAACCCAAGCACAGCAAAATCTATGCGCCGACGGGCGAAGTGATTACAACCGCGGTCCAAAATTACTGCAATGAAGTACGGGAAGGCAAGTTTCCCGCCGAACAGAACGCGAAACGGATGGGGCCGGATGAATACCGATTGTTGCTGGAGAAGCTCCCCCCGGTTAGTTCGGAAGGAGCAGCAAGTAAATGATCGTGGTGAAGCGAATCGCAGAACTGCAACAATTAATTGGCGCGGCAAAAAAGGACGGGGAGCGGATCGGACTGGTGCCTACCATGGGCTATTTTCATGCCGGGCACCTCAGCTTGATGCAACGGGCCAAAGCCGAGAACGACCGGGTGGCGGTGAGTCTTTTTGTGAACCCGACGCAATTCGGCCCCCGGGAGGACCTGCAGTCCTATCCCCGCGATTTGGACCGGGACCGCGCTTTGGCCGCATCTCTTGGGGTTGACTGGTTGTTTGTCCCGGAAGTGGCGGAGATGTACCCGGACGTCTATCAGACGTTTGTGGAAGTTACCGGGTTGACTGCCGGGCTGTGCGGCGCCAGCCGTCCCGGCCATTTTCGGGGGGTAACGACCGTGGTACTGAAATTATTGAACATTGTCGCCCCGGACCAGGCCTATTTCGGCGAGAAGGACGCCCAGCAACTACGGGTGATCCGCCGGATGGTCGCCGATTTGAACCTTAACGTCAAAGTGATTGGCTGTCCGATTGTCCGGGAAGCGGACGGACTGGCCCTGAGTTCGCGCAATACTTATCTGGATCCGAAACAACGCC
>JASFQO010000229.1:0-5025 GCA_050115405.1 Bacillota bacterium | reverse complement strand
ATCTTTTTTCACCTTTCTTTAATCAATTTATACTTAAAAAAATTTTGAATATTATGCGTTTTTGGCATAAGCTCAAAAATATTCTATCGGTTTTAAAAGGAAAAGTCAACGCCAAAATTGCCTTAATTGACTAATCATTCCCCAACCGCTTTGAAAATATAAGAGCCGACATCCACCCCGAGATCGGCGGCAATCGCCGGGCATTTGGCCTTTAGTAAAAAGAAGACTTCCCGGCCGGCGTCTTCCGATAAAGTTTCATAATTACCTTGCCCTTTACTGAGTACCAAGTCCGCTTGTTGGTAAACTTGGACAAACTCCGGATCGCATTCCTGCAAAATCAATCCCGGAGCGTCACATCCCGAAGCAATTATCCGGGCGTGCCGGTCCAGGCGGGCAGCCACCGCATCGGCGACGGTAGCGTCGTTAATAATCGGGGCGCTGCGGACAGCATAAGCAACCTCCAAATAAAGTAATTGTTCGATGAAGATCCGGTCAAAAACCGTTTCCCCGGCATTGTCGCCGATGATCAACAGCTTCCGGGCGGTTTTTAACCGTTGCTCCCACCGCTTCAGATCACAAATGACAAATTCTTTCTCAAGCTCCCGATCGAACAGTTTCACATCGGTAACTTCCTGATAAATCGCAGCATCTAAATTATTGCCAATCGCGGCGATTTTTAGTACCCATTCCATTCCGCCGCCTTTGGAGAATAAAAATTGCTTCAACCTTGAATAGTAACGTTCCGCCAATTTCAAGTTGTTCCGTTTTATCTGACAATACGGATCGGCGACTCCGGTAAGCCGTTTAACAACCGCATGAACCTCCCGGCCAATTTCCGGCGCATAGCGATAAGCGTCAAACCGTCCCATCACCGTCAAGACTGCTTTCAAAATTTCAGTCTGCGCCTCGGGGTCACGAGTCCCCATTCGGGTCGCCTCCAAGGCTTGGCGTAAAAAACACGGCACACAATCAAGTTGCATTTTCATTAATACAAGACCCTTTCCTCACGGTTTAAAAATTAAATGGCATTTGCCCTTAATATTTTATGCTGTTTCGCGCCTGCTGTCAAGCCTATTGCCGCCTGTTTCAGAGACTCGTCACAGTCATTGTGAATACCCTGATTTCCCCTTTTTGGGTACAAAAGCGAAAGTATAAAGATTTTAAATCATAATAATAATTCTTCACACTTTTTTCACACATTTTCACAATTTGTATGCTAAATTTAAATTACACCAAAAACCAAAGGAGGGACTACAAATGAAAAAAAATCTTCTAGTGACTTTAGCCTTATTACTGTTAACAGTAACGGTGACAATTGCGGTCAACGCCGCGGAAAATCGTTTATCCGGCAAAGACTTTGTCCAGCTGGGCAAGCCGGGGACCGTATCCGGGTCATTGCTGGAAAAGGAGGGCGAATGGTATCTCAAAACGCCGGCCGGAGCTTTTAACCTTCATTTCGGTAATCATGATTACCGCGCCAAAACCGGCATTCAGCTCAAAACCGACAAAATAGCAGTTGTTAAAGGATTTATTTACGGCAAGGATATTGCGGTGAGCGCCATCACGCTCGACCAAAAAAACTATCAATTTCGCCGGGACGACGGTAATCCCCTCTGGGCCGGCAATGGTAACAACCGCAATAATCATTAAGGCCAGTCCTGAAATCAACCCCTTAATTTAACCTAATCGTCGCTTTACAGACTTTAAACCCGCTCTGTAAAGCGGCATCTTTTCACCAGATACGGACTACGCTGAAAGGGGCGACAATAATGTTCAAGATAATTAAATCCGGTCTCAGCTTTGGAATACTACTACTTTTCATCGGTATGGCTTCCCGGCAGACCGCCGCCTGTCAACTTACCATTGTTCCCGCTGATTTTTCGGCCACACTGGGCGAAGAGGTGGCATTTCGAGTCGAGCGGACGCAGACCTGCGGCCGGTGTCTTTTGCCGCTTGAAGACACCACTATTGGCATCACCGGCGGCGCATTAGTCGGAGAGCCGCGCTGGCAAGACGGCAACGGCCATCCTGACATTTTACAATTCAAAGCTAAGTTTTCCCAAACCGGTCCCGTCAAAGTAATTATCGAACGCATTTGTCCTAAAAACCATACAACAGTCGCCGCGACCGGCGCGATCCATCCAATAAGCGTAGCCACAAGCGGACCGGCTCAGTTATCGGACAAACCGGTCAATTCCGTCAAACCACCGGCAATACCGCCTGCAGCTGCAATTACAAAGCAGCAAAGCCCAAGCAGTCCGGCTCAGCCCGCGCCGGGAAGCGCCACAACTCAGCCCATCGCTACCCTGGCGCCCCAATCGGCCCCGGTAAATCCGGCCGTACCCGGGCCGGATTCGGCTCAAATAAGCGATGCGCCTGTTCCACAACCAAGTAATGCCGCGGCTCAAACAACTATTACCCATTTTGACCGGAAACAACCGGCGCCTTCCTTCGCCTTTTTAACGCCTTGGCTATTACTCTTGCCGGTCGGCCTGGGGTTGTTTCTGCTGAAAAAAACCTGGTTACGCCGTACCCTGTTGGTTGTAAGTCTAATCGGCCTTGGCTTTTACTACGGCGGTTGCCCCTGCCCGATTGGCAGCGTCTTTAATTATCTGACCCCAAATCGGCCGCAGCTTTTGATTTTAATCCTCTTAATTCTGATTCCCTTACTGACTACCTTAATCTGGGGCCGCTTTTTCTGTGGTTGGATCTGTCCGGTGGGCGCGGTTCAAGAGTTAATTCATGCTAAAAACTTCAAGAGGAGGCCGCAATTTTTTCGGATGGACCGGGGCTTAAAATATTTAAAATTTTTGGTGCTAATCTTAGTAATCTATCTCACCCTGCAAACCGGGCGTAATCTTTTCTGCCAATTTGAACCTTTTAAAATGTTGTTTGGTTTCCACGGCAACTTGGTCACCGGCATTATCCTCAGTGTGATCTTATTAACGGCAATAATTATCAAACGACCGTTTTGCCGCTATCTTTGCCCCTTGGGCGCCATCTTGGCGCTGGTAGCGCGGTTTTCGGTCTTTAAAATCAAACCGTCTCCCGCCTCCTGCTTTAGTTGCGGCGTCTGCACCAAAGATCGTTGCCCCATGGACGCCATCGCCATGGACGCTGTTAATAAAGTCCCGGTTATCGATCATATGGAATGCATTCAATGCGGGAATTGCGTGGATAGCTGCAAACAACGGGCTCTGTCGACCGGTTTCGGGTCTAAAACCGCCAAAAACGGCAATTATCCAACCCGACCCGTTAAAAGACACAGAAACGATTCTTCTTCTGTATAACGTTAGACAGAAGAAGAATCGTTTCTGTGTCTTTCTTACTGTCTGACCAATCTGGCGCCGCAATTTGGACAAGTCCGCGCCGAACACGGCGTCCCGGCCTGATGTGGAAATTGCGCCCCACACCCGGGGCAGACACAATAACCTCCCGGACCGGCATTATTATTTTGGCCTCCGCCCCGGCCTCGTCCGCCCATTCCTCTGCCGGTCCGCGACCCTTGACCAAGCGGACCGGTTCCGTCTCCAAATGGCATCGCTAACTCCTCCTTAATTTTGTGATTGTAGTCTTCATTATTATTTTTAGCCAAATACCTTTTTAATCTTCATGCGGATGGTCACATTCGACCTTCGCAAAGCCATATCCTCTTCCTGCTCCCGGCCGGCAAAGACTGGCGCCGCCTTGCAAATTTCCCTTCTCCAGTTGCAAAATCGCGTCGGCCACCTTACCATTGATCCCCAGAATTACTTGGAGGCCAAGCTCACTAAATAACCCGGCGGCACGGCCGCCCATGCCGCCACAGACAATACACTCGGCGCCTTTTCGATGCAGAAATTGCGGAATCACTCCCGGTTCATGCCCCGGGTTAGGCAGCACTTCTTTATGCACCGTCTTGCCATTTACCACATCAACGATAGTGAAATCAGGACATCTGCCAAAATGGGCCGACACCAAATCGCCATCGGTTGAAATTGCAATACGCATTTGATAACCACCTAACTTTTTTTATTTTATCAGTTTATTCATTTCGTCCCGAAGTTTGCGCCAAAGACTTTCAATTTCCATAGTAAATCGCTTATTCCCGGCCTCCACCGGTGTTTTGAACTCTTGCAACGCCTGGACAATCTTTGGGTCAAAGGGTATTTTTCCAATAATCGGAATCGTATTTTGACGACAATAATTTTCAATTTCCGCGGTTATTTCCGGATTTAAATCAAACTTATTAATACAGACAAAACCGGAAATCTGAAAATGCCGGGCCACCTCCAATACCCGCTTCAGGTCGCTCAATCCGGAACGGGTTGGTTCGGCTACCGCCACCACCGCATCCGCTCCGGTGATCGAGGCCAGCACCACACAGCCGATTCCCGGCGAACCGTCGATTAACAACCATTTTTCATCCTGGTGAAAGGCTTCGACTTCTTTCCGGACTGCGGTCACCAGCTTGCCGGAGCCTTCCGCGCCGACATCCAGCAGCGCATGGGCAAACGTCCCCCGATCGCTGGCGGAAACATAGGTCTGTCCCGTCTTTACCCTTTCCAGGTGAATTGCCCCGACCGGACAGACCAAACTGCAAGCGCCGCACCCTTCGCAATGCAGCGGAACGATCTCCAGCGCTTCGCTAATGGCGTCAAAACGGCAGGCCGTCCGACATTGGCCGCATTTCACACACAAATCCGGATTAAGCCGCGCTTCCTGGGCGCCAAAATAATCCGCTTGTTTCAACAAAGTACTATTCAGCAATATATGAAGATTTGGGGCGTCAACATCGCAGTCAGCCAACATCTTTTCTTGAACCAGCAAACTTAAAGATGAAACCAACGTGCTTTTCCCGGTGCCGCCTTTACCGCTTACCACCGCGATCTGTTTCATTGATGCAGCGCTCCTTTCACTTGGCTGAATAGATTCAAAAACCGCTCTTGCCATTCTTGACTGTCCCGGACCGGCAAAACTCCCCGGGAATAACCGGCGGCAATCTCACGTGAAAATGGAATTTCCATTAATATCGCCACTTGATTT
>JASFQO010000228.1:0-5036 GCA_050115405.1 Bacillota bacterium | reverse complement strand
GAAAAATACCGGAAACGTTCCGGCAACCATTTGCCCCAGGGCCACCATTGGGCTGCCGGGATTAATTTTGTGGATAAAAAACAGAAAGCACCCATTAAACCGCCCCCCCTGAAAGATATGAGGGGCGATTGGCAATTATGCAATTGAAAAGCGCGTCGATCCCCCAGTCCCCTAACGCGTCCCGTCCCCTTAAACAAAGGAGCTAAAACGTCACCACCCGCGGTTTAAAGCCCATCCGGTCCAACAATTGCAAGTAATCGGCCTCTTGCAGCTCTTCCGGGCGCTTGCCGGCAAAGGAGACTAATAAAGCCTCCATCACATTAGTACCGAACGAACGTCCGTCGATCTCTGGAGTGGAGGTAATCAGAAATTTCGTCCCGCGTCTTTGCATTTCGGCGATATCGGCCGCAGTCACCGTGTTGGTAAGGATTATTTTTCCATCCATCCGGCTCGGCATGTATTTTTTAATGAACAAAAAATCACCGGCGATGATATCCGCCGCTTCATAATATTTGACGTATTTTGAATTATTGGTTTCCTGTTTGGTTCCGGTTGGATATAACAAAGTAAACGGCAGACAGGTGATCACCGGCAAAACCAAAGCGGCCAAACGCTGTAAACCCTTTAAAGAGGTAATCGGGACCGGGACTCCCAGCGCAAAAAGCAGATCCCCGAATACCATTTGGCAGCCGGCGCGGTCCAAAGCCTCCGCCATTCCGAACCGGTCCACCGCCGAGACCATCAACACCTTTTTCCCCTGCAAATTCAATTGCAGTTCCTGCTCAATAAAACCAATCACGCGGCGTTCCAAAGAATTTTTCAGACCGCTGCCGTCAAAAACGGGACTCAGCCGCGCCGCAGCCGCCATTCGCGCGGCCTCCTTAATTTCATAGCGGCGGCCGCCCGCCACCAGATAACGGTCAATCCCCCCCAAGCCAAAGGCGGCGACCTTTCCGTCCAATTCACGGATCAATTCGAGCGCCCGTTGCAAATCGCCATCGGTCCCAATCCGTTCCACCACGACCCGTTCCCCTAAAATGGAGATCTCCGCACGGTGATCCCTCTTTGAACTTCCCAAACTGACACTAACAATCCGTTTCACCGTTTTACTCACCTTTCCGTCCCAAATTGCCGCAACTCAACCCGGCTTCATATTCCTGCAAAGCCTTGTAAACTTCTTTGCAGGTAGTTAAGGTATTAACCAAGTTGCGCATCCGCGCCGCGCCCGGCAATTGCTTGAAATACCATGCCAAATGTTTGCGCATCTCCTTAACGCCCCGGGACTCTCCCGAATAAGCGATTTGATAGTCCAGATGATCCCGGATTATCGCAAACCGCTCCGCTAATGCCGGTTCCGGTAACCGGCGCTGCTTTACCAAATAGGCGACGATCTGGGCAAAAAGCCAGGGCCGGCCGAGCGCCGCCTGTCCGACCATCACCCCGTCGCATCCGGTGGCGGCCAGCAGCGCCCGGGCCGCCTGCGGCGAATCGATATCGCCATTGCCAATCACCGGGATCGTTACCTGTTGTTTCACCAAGCCGATTTGCTCCCAGTCGGCTTTTCCCTGATAAAATTGGTTACGGGTCCGGCCGTGCACGGCTACTGCCGCCGCCCCTTCAGCAGCGGCGATTCGGGCCAACGCTACCGCGACCAAATGTTCTTCATCCCAACCCAGCCGGAATTTGACCGTCACCGGGACCGCTACGCTACCAACGACCGCCCGGATAATCCGCGCGGCCAGGGGCAAATTATTCAACAAGGCGGCCCCCTCGCCGTTTTTCACCACTTTCGGGACGGGACAGCCCATATTGATATCAATCACATCGGCGCCCCGATCCGCCGCCATCCGGGCGGCTTCCGCCATGATGGCGGGTTCGGAACCGAAAATCTGGATACTGATCGGCCGTTCCGCCGGATTGACCGCGATTAATTGCCGACTTTTCCCGCTTTGATAATGCAAGGCGGTGGCGCTGACCATCTCCCCGCAAAGCAACCCGGGGCCAAAACGCTTGACGATGCGGCGAAACGGCGCATCGGTAATCCCGGCCATCGGCGCCAGGACGACCGGATTTTCCAAAACTACCGGACCAATCTGCAATTTAACCTCAACTTTCTATAATGTTGATCACCTTGCCGGCACTCATATCCAAATATAATGCAAAATCGATCAAAAATTGCTACCGGCTTTACAATTGTTTTACTCGCGCCGCATGTCTTACGCCTCTTTGACTAGCGACGCGTAAACAACGAAATAAACTCTTCCGACTCTACCAACTCTTCGGACTGACAATAATTAAAATTGGTATAATAATTACAGCCATAACAATCTCCTAAAAATTCCACCGGCAGCTGCGCCCCGCAGTGGTCTTTTAAAAGCCTTACCAATTTAATCATAGCCGGTTTGGCAATGATACTATGCCCCAAATCAATCAGTTGCAGCCGATGGGCAGCAGCAAACCGCATGGGCAGCAGACTGATTTCCCCGGAAATAATGGCGTCGCAGCCTTGGGCCACAAATTCCTCCCAAATCCGTTTTTGAAACGGTAAAAAACCGGGGCCGGCCCAAATACCGATTCTCTTGACCTTGAAGCCTAATTCACCCCAATACGGAATAATATTTTGCCCCACTATGCGCCGACAACGTTCCAAGATGACCCGGAGCGGGAGATTGGCAATACCGCTCACTAAATCCCGGTGGAACTGAATATCCGCCAAACCCAATTCTTTAGCAAAGGTCAGATTGACCCCTTCCGGAACGTTATCCCAAGCCGTATGTAACGGAATAATCACGAGATCCTTTTCGCTCAGCAACTGTCCGGCCTCGCCATGCCACGGATGATAAGTCACCAGGATGTTGATCCCGCGATTAAGCGCGTTCCTGATGACACCCGCAGTCGGATCGATACAGACTCCCAAGTGTTTAACCGCAGCCCAGCCCCTGGAGAAGGCCGGATTGACACCCTCCGGCAATGCTAATTGCGGAGCCAAATCCCGTAAAAACTCAATAAGGGTTGCAACCTCCATTTTAGCCCACCTTATCTTTTCAACCTATTCTAACATTATAACATATCGCGACTACACCGCAAACAAAGAAGTAATTAAACTAATTAATCTAAATCCCTTCTTCTCCGGGACTGGCCAGTTGTACTTTGGTAAAATGGCTTTGTCGGTCATATTCGGCGCTTAACTCCACATTATGACGGGCCAGCCGGTCGGGGTTTGTCGCCAATACCGGAGTATACCCTTTATACGTACTGGTCCGGGAATCCCGGTAGTCAACCTCCACCACTGTCGCCTGCAGCTTTTGAAAGACACGGCGGCTTAAGCTCTTCAGTTGATCCCGTTTGAGTTCGCCCTGCCACTTGCTGGCCATAATCACCGTTGTCGTGCCGTTCCCGCCCAACATCCGGAGGGTGGTTTTTAAGTTGTTCAAATAAGGCCGCAAGTTATTCCCCGGAAATAACTTTGAAGTATAAATCCCCATTTGGGTCTCGGCCCGCTGCGGTTGCCGACATGATTGAATAGTAACGGTAACTCGCGTCCGGTCGGGCCGGATTCCTTCAAAAAAAATAAAACTATAATCGGCCTGTAACCCGCTAATCGGCCTGACCTGCAACTTCATTCGTAACTTGGCCGTTATTTGGCGGGCCGTCCGCTCCAACGCGGCGACGTCAAGCCAACGGTTATTTAACTTCAACCACGTCTCGGTATTCACTTCTTCCAAGGCCAGTCCGGTACTTTTCCAACCGGACTCCAAAGGGTCTTCCCAAATGTGGGCCCCAATGGTCGTATCGACAAAGCGCACCGAAAACAGCAATAAAAAACCGGCCGCCGCCACTAACCTGATTAGATAACGTTGCAACACCGCAATCGCCTCCTGATTTTCAAAGTCTGCCCGCCGCTTGAAAGAGCGCGTCTTGATCTTACCGGCGGGCTTACCAACAGTTTAGGTAAAAAATGAATGCAATATACGGCAATAGTTTAAAAAATAGCAAAACTCCGAGCCGTTTTCCGACTCCGAGTTTGGATTAACCGAATTTCAGGATTTTCAAGACCGGCACGACTTAATGAAAGTCTCCGGATCGGGACCGCCTGCCATTCCCTCTATCGGGAAGCCTGGTCGTACCCGGAGGGGTTGGCGGCGGTCCGGACCGGCTCCCGGATTGCATTTCTCCGGGATGGAGCGGTCGTCACCCCGCCCAAATTTGACTGGGTGAATCCGGCTAATAACAAAACAGCCTGTTGTCCGAAGCAACTCCGGCAACAGGCGTTGTTACCCCAAACCACCGCTCGCTGTAGAAAAAATGGCAATGACTTTCCCGGGCCAGCCGCCGGATCCGGGGCGCATTACCGCCGCCGCGATCCCATATGACAACCTCGGTACAGCTATCGGGATCTTTACCAAGCAGCGCCGCCAAATGGCCCCGGGAGACGAAGATGAGCGAAAACACCGGATCTTGGGAGGTCCCGGCCAGCGACGCGCCGGTTTTATGCATTAAAATGCCGTTAATCCGAAATTTATAGGGCAGCGAGTTACCGTCGACATCCTTTAAAAACTCTTTATAATTAATTGGCTAGAAATACTTTACATATAGTTTTCATAATATTATAATATGTAAAGTAGGTCAAATAATATCAGGAGGAATTATTATGGTAAAAAAATACCTGGTTTTGAATGTTGTCTTGGTAGTTCTTTCTGTTTTTTGCAGTTCGGCTTTTGGCGCCGTCAACGAGGTTACATTCTACTCTAATATCAATTACGGCGGCACCGCGGTAACACTTGGAGTAGGCAGTTATACAATGGACCAGCTGACAGCCGCCGGAATCAAAAATGATGACATCTCATCAATTAAAATCCCTGCCGGATACGTAGTTACAATTTACGAAAATCGTGACTTTACGGGAACCTCATTGAATTTTGAGTCAAATGTCAGCAATTTGGTTAATTATAATTTTAATGATACATTATCTGCAGTTACAATAGCTAATGGGGTAACCTTCTATAGGAATATAAATTATGGCGGCGCTGCGGTAA
>JASFQO010000227.1:0-5041 GCA_050115405.1 Bacillota bacterium | reverse complement strand
GCTGTTTTTTTAACATCAAGCAATTTAGTAGCGGTTTGATAGCCCATTCTTTCAAGCTGTTCCCGGATGCCCATATACGAAAGCGAGGCGGTGGTAATTTTAGGTTCGGCGACAAAAGTTCCCTTGCCTTGAACTCGATACAGCAAGCCTTCCCTGACAAAGTGACTGACCACCGAGCGCGCCGTCATTCTGCTCACGCCATATACTTTACTGAGCTCGTTCTCCGAAGGAATCATACTATGCGGTTTCCATTCTTCGCCTTCAATTTTTTCACGAATAATCTCTTGCAATTGAACGTATAACGGTTTGGGATTTTGCCGTTCCAGCATCACTAATAGTTACCCTTCAACTGATTTTTGATAATATTATAGACCATTTACCTAAACATGTCAACAATATATAAACCACGTATATACAACAAATTTGTTACTGCCGCCTACCATAGTTTACCTTCCCGAATAAACCGGCCGCATTGATTCGAATAACTACGGAGCCGCTCACAGCATTATTACCGAGCGGCTCCGTTCAATCCCATTAAACGTTTTTACTACCCTGAAAACTTCCCCCCTTAGACAACAGATTATTCCCGGCAAAGTTTTCATTAATTTGCTGGTGAAAATCAATTTTCATGTCGTCTATTTAAATACTCGCGGTATTCATCCACCAATTTAGCCGCGCTTCTCGTCCCGATCAATTCCACTCCCATGTCCAGCATCCACAAGGTCGCCGCCAAAGTGAATGTCCGCGGGACGCCGGAGAGCTTCAATTTGGTTTTGGCGCCGGTCAGATATTTTTTCATCAGCTTAACATGAGTAACATCGGGAAAGCCTTGGGTCCCGGTCGCGGTTTTTAAATAATCGACGCCGCACTCACAGCAAATCTGCGTTAACGCCGCGATTTCTTCTTCGGCCAAAAAGCACACTTCATAAATAACCTTGGCCAGCGCCTTCCGGTCGCAGAGATTAACCAATTCTTGAATCTCTTTTTTAACCAGGGTATAATTTTTATCCTTGAGCGCGCCGATATTAATCACCATGTCAATGGCGGTGCAGCCCATTCCCAAGGTCTCTTCAATCTCGAAAAACTTGGTCCTGGAAGTACTGGTCCCATATGGGAAACCAATTCCGACGCCGGCGCGGACATCCGTCCCTTTGAGTTCGGCCGCCACAATAGACGACCAGCACGGCGTGGTGTATAGCGCGGCTAAATTATAGCGCCGCGCCGTGGCGCACGCCTCCCGGATCGCGGCCTCCTGGGTATTTTGGGCCAGTACCGCCATGTCAAACTTTTTGGCATATTGTTCAACTGTTAACATTTTCAAACCCCTCTTTTAATTCTTATTTTAACATTGACCGTTAACCGCATTCATAAATCGCCTTTGATAAGATACGACCTGGTTACAAGTTGTGAATTGCGCCAAGTAGGACGGTTCGGCGGTAATCACGACCCGACCCACCATATCGCTAAATTCATCCTCCATTAACATTTCATCGATTGCCGGATAATTTTTCGGTCCTTCCATACTGCAAATGATCAACCGTGTATCCGGCAAATTTGCTTGGCGGAGGACTCTCAGGCTATGCCGGGCGGCATCCAGCCCATCCCTGCCCTCGGCGCTATTCACTTTTCTGTAATCAATCAGCCTGGCGGCAGTTTCTTTAACCTGATTCAGATCAATGCCGGCTTCCAAAGCGGAAAAATAATCTTTATCCGCCATGTAGGCGCGGAGTTGCTTTAAGAACCCCTCGTCCTTACCGGCTTCATACGCCTGAAGCAGACTTTTCATTTGATAACTCTGCGCATAGCGGTGTCTTAAAAAGGTATTGATAAAGTATGGCTTAGCCTGTAACGCCAGGGCCGTTTGGTAAGGTTCAAACATTAAGGTGAAATTAACCCGATAACCATGTTCCCGGAGCAGCAGGGCCATGTTGTGCCCCCGGAACATATCGGCGGTCTTCCCTTCATCATAACGTCTTTGCAATTTCCGGTCACCCGTTAACAGTTCGCCGACATTATCCGCATTTACCGGACCGGTATGCGGCACCTTAATCACCACCCGGTAAGGGGAGAGAATTTCTTTAAATTTCGCCGCTTCCTCCAGGATTTGCTGTGGTGAAACGCCAAACGGGTCATTCAACTCAACGCTGATATCCACGCCCGGGCCAAGAATTCGACCGATTTCGGCCATTACTTCATCACGGTTTTTAAATTTACGGTCGACATTCGCTTCCGGGTTATTAATGAAGAGGTCGTAAATAATACCGGGATTGCAAGTAAGATTGGCGATTAAGTCTTTAATGGGCGCCACTTCATAAGGATTGGCGCTGTCCGCTGAAAAAAGGACATTTGTCGGTCGTTTGACGCCGTTTTTACCACAAGAGATATCCCGGACCAAATCAACCAGTAAAACGCCGTCCGTATCAATTGAACACTCCGTCCGAAACCCGGCGGGCGTCTCACCCTCCGGAGTATGAAAATAATCGACCGTCTCCCTAAAGTTATCGGTCACTCCAATATAATTAATCACCGGTTTGATTTCATTATAAAACGCAAATGAAATCGGTTGGCCCAGGACCCGGTTTACATAGTCCTCAGCATTGCGGACAATCTGCTTGCCGGAGTTCAAAAGCGTTTGCAGCGTGCATTTAGCGGTAGTTATGGCCATGCCGTCGGTAACGTAAACGTATCTTTTATCCATCATCAAGTCACTCCTTGTCACTTAGGTCATTGTTGGTTTGTTAATATTGCCCGAACCCGTTTAGCCAGCTCTTTGCCGGTAAGGCCATATGCCGCCAGCAATTCCCGGTACGGTCCATTATTAATTGAACCTGCTTCGATCCCAAAAATATTTACCGGAATACCGTTGGCACAGCCGGCCACATATTCGGCGACCGCCCCGCCAAAGCCCCCGACTACCGAATGCTCTTCCACGGTAAAAATCCGTCCGCCGCGTTGACAAACCGCATCCAACATTTGCGTATCCAATGGTTTGACCGTCGGAAAGTCAATCACGTCAGCCTTGATTTTCCAGGTTTCTAAAAGAATGGCCGCCTTCAGCGCCTCCCCGACCATCGTCCCGGTAGCGAAAAACGTCGCTTCGGCGTCTGCGAGTAACTGAGTCGCCGTTCCGATCGCAAAGGATCTGGCGCCACTATTGATAAAATCCACCATTCCATGTCGTGGCATCCGAATATATACCGGCCCCTGATAAGCAACCGCTTGTCGCAAAGCCATCTCCACTTCATAGGCGTCGCCGGGATTAATGATAACCATATTCGGAATCGTGCGCATCAGACTGATATCCTCAACCGCCTGATGGGAACTGCCCAGCGTTGAATGGGATAACCCGCTGCTGGAACCGATAATTTTGACATTCATGTTGGCATACCCGACATCATTGCGGATCTGTTCATAACAGCGCATTGATATAAAAGGAGCAATCGCCGATACCACTGGAATATACCCGCCTTCAGCCAACCCGGCGCAGACCCCGATCGCGGTTTGTTCGCTTATTCCAATCTCGACATACCGTTTAGGAAATTCCTTGATGAATTCCGCCATTCCCGACCCGCTGGCCGAGTCGCAGGAGACCGCCAATACTTTTGGATTTTCGCGTCCGATTGCCTTCAAAATACGGGAAAAAACTTTACGCGGGTCCTTCAGATTAGTATTCATTACATCCACCTCTTCCCGGCTGCAACCAATTCATTCAAGGCTTGTTCCGCCTCTTCCCTGCCGGGGTTCCAATGATGGTATTTATAATTACCCTCGGCAAAAGACAGTCCCTTACCCTTAACGGTATTGGCGACAATCATCGTCGGTTTTCCGGCTTCAAGCGGGGCTGCCGTCAAGGCTTCATAAATTTCCGTCATCGAATGCCCGTCGATCACCTTGACCGCCCAACCGAAAGCCCGGTAACGTCCTTCCAGCGGATGGGTATTGGCGACTTCCCGCGTCGTCCCGTTGATTTGCAGACTATTTCGGTCTAAAATGGCGACCAGGTTATCCAATTTGTGATGCGCCGCCACCGAAGCCGCTTCCCAGACCGAGCCTTCCCCTTGCTCGCCATCCCCCATCAGCACATAGGTCTTATACCCGGCGCCTTTCAATTTGGCGCTCAAGGCCATACCGCACCCCAGGGGGAGGCCATGCCCCAAAGAACCGGTGCTGAAATCAATGGCGCCAATCTTTTTCATATCAGGGTGTCCCGGTACCAAAGTTCCCAGTTGATTGTATTGCTTTAAAACTTCCGCCTTTAAACATCCCGCTTCGACCAAAGCCCCATAAAGCGCCAAACATTTATGACCGGCGCTCAGCAGGAAACGGTCCCGCTCCGGCCATTTGGGATTCCCGGGGTCCAACCGCAACACCTTCTGAAACAGGACCGCCAGGATATCGGCGCAGGAAAGCGACGGACCCGCATGGCCATCGCCATTGTTAATGATCGTCTTGATTATATGGCGCCTGATGTTATAGGCCTTGTGTTCCAAATAATCAATCTCATTTGCACTGAGTGACATATTAACCGCCTCTTCTCATTGGTTTTCAATCGCTTTAATCTTTGCAACCTTTCTGACCGAGGGACTATTTTTAAATTCCAGCTTCAACCACTGGTCTACCAGCGCCAGCGTCGCCGCCGGGCCGATCACCAAAGCCCCCAGACACATAATTTGAATATTATTGCTTAAAATTGACCTTTCGGTTGAGTATAAATCGTGGCAGACCGCAGCAAACACTCCTTTAACCTTATTGGCGGTGATCGCCATCCCGATTCCGGTGCCGCAAATCAAGATTCCCCGTTTTTCTTGCCCTGACGCAACCGCGGCGGCAACTTTCAACCCGATATCCGGGTAATCAACCGGTTCCGCGTCATAAGTCCCATAGTCTTCAAATTGATAACTCGCACCGGAAAATCGGCTAATAATTTTCTTTTTCAATTCCAAACCGAGATGATCACTGCCGATTGCTATCTTCATTAAAAACCCTCCTTTACATCTGCGTATAGTCAAATATATTTATGTATATATAAGTTAATTTTAAA
>JASFQO010000226.1:0-5081 GCA_050115405.1 Bacillota bacterium | reverse complement strand
TTAATGGAAACAAATATAATTATTCTCCACATACATGGAAATACCTTCCACCAATTACTGCAAAAATTTAAGCAACAATCTTAATATTTACCTATGTTTGGCAAAAACATCAGTAATGTCACGGATTTCGGCTATTACACCGGTAACGATGCTCTTGGTTCCGGTTAATCCGTGGAAACAACTACTGACACACTTGCTAAAAAAAGAAAAGGATTTAAAATGGGAAAAAAGCAGGTCCGAAAAAGGGCAATCATCAGGAAGTCGAATGTCCGCCAATCGCCACAGCCATACTTGATGTGATTTTAGGATTCAAATCCAGCCTGGTTTTCACATATCCAATACATACTTGCGGACCACCCGGGCGACTCCGTCGGCTTCATTGGTAGCGGTAACCGCATCCGCTTTTTCTTTAACCCGCGCCACGGCATTGCCCATGGCCACCCCCAGTCCGGCGTATTCAATCATCGGCAGGTCGTTTTCATTATCGCCAATCCCAATAATTTCCCTTCTTTGCAATCCGAAATGCCGGGCTAAAATAGCCACGCCCTCTCCTTTGGTAACTCCTTTACGGGTAAGCTCCAGATTAGCAGTTCCGGAACTAGCGACTTCCAATTCGTTGGTTGCCAAAAGGTCTTGCCGGAGCCGACTTAACTTTGCCGGAGAAAAACAATGGATCACACATTTTAAAAACCGCTCTTTTTCGGTGGCAAGCAATCCGGACCATTGGTTTGGGGTTAAAAGAAATTGCTTCTGCACCAACATGCGCTCGGGTTTCAAATTGTAACGCCAGAAGGCTACGTGTAATAACCTTGCCAGGGAATTACCGAAATACTCTCTTTCCGAAGTATGAAAACAATATGCCACCCGATACCGGTTACAAAGCTCATAGAGTTTGAGCACACGCTCCCCGCCAAGCGGACTGCAGCTAATTACTTGCGAATGATCCCGCTCCCGGATATAGGCCCCGTTAGCCGTAATCAACGGAGCGTTCAATCCGATTAGATCAGCAAAATAGCTGGCTTCTTTATATTTCCTCCCGGTGGTAATCACCACTCGGACTCCCAACTCGCCGGCCCGGCGCAAAATTTCAAGCGTAGTCGCAGTAATTTTTTTGCAACTGTTTAAAAGTGTGCCGTCCAAATCGATACAAATCATTTTATAACTCATCCGCTTCATCCTCCTTAATCGGACAAACAATTGCCCGATCCAATACCAACCATTGTAATGGATACTCACGGTTTTGTCCAATCACGCCACTAAATTAACAAGATTCGTTGTATAAAATTGACCGGATGGACACAAAACCACCATTATTCCTCCACATGTTTCCATTACACTAATCATTGTCAGCACTAGTTCATTTTTTATTCCTACCTCCTTTCGAGTGGTCCGGAGCCAAGTCCGGGCCTACTTTTTTTTTAGATGGCTATCTTTTTAAAAAAAGCTTTGTTTAGTGCTTTTTAATATTCCGAATAACGAATGACGAGCGACGAAAAGAGACTAACTTGCAAAAAGTCAGTCTCTTTTTTGATCCCATCCGGGCCCTTATTTCAATGTTACAACATATGTATTGACCGAATAAGCCGGCAAGGTATCGGCAATCCGCTTTGCTACCGCCGTGACATTCGTTTTTGCCAAATCCTGACTTGGAGAAGTTCGGTACACGACAACCGTACCCTCCACGCCGGCGAACTTCGACAAATCGAAAGCTAACGTTGTTACTGGCGGTTTGACTACTGTTGGTGGCGACGATCACCAGTTTCTTTTGGTCGGGGCTGATTGCGGCGACTACATTCGCGTTCGCGGCAGCAATCATGGTATAACCGGGCCGGATAAACCGGCTGTAATTGCAATGCACAATGGTTTGGTTTTATTCTCGCCGGCAATCAATTGTTGTATTTTCTTCTTAACCAGTTTAACGGAGATGCTTTCTTCCGTGGCGGTCAAACCAAGAGCGCCTGAAAACAAATCTTTGAGTTTGACCGTCTTAAATGGAGTGCTGATATATTTGTCTCTAATCGCCCTACTGACAGTTGACTCATGGATATTAAGCCCGCCGGCGATTTCCGCAATCGACATCGGCTTTAAATTAGCCTCGCCCCGGCAAAAATAATCCTTTTGCAGGGCCACGATTTGGTCTAAAATATTGTAAAGTGTCATCTTCCGGTGTTCGATCCCTTTAATCAACAGCATGGCGCTATTGACTTTAGCTTTGACATACCCAAAATTCTTTACATCATCATGCTGTTTAATAATTTTTTGATATAATCCGTTTACAGTTAATTTGGGCAGGATATTATCATTCATTAAAATTACCAATTGACCAGCACTCTTAATTATATAAGCTTCGGGGACGATATAGCAGTCCGGATTACCGGTAAAAAAACCCCGGGCCGGCTTGGGTTCCAACGAGCGGATTATCTGACAATACCGCCGGACTTCTCCCAGATCCAGTTCTAGTTCACGGGCAATTTCTCTGACTTTATTAGCGGCGATTAATTCCAAACATTGGGTAACCATTCGGCCCACCGCCTCGTCCCAAAGCTGCTTTTTCCACAATTGAATGGTTAAACATTCTTTTAAGTCACGAGCCGCCACACCCCAAGGTTGGAACTCTTGGACCAGCTCCAAGGCATATTCAAGTCGTTTCGGCGGCACTTGTAAATCAGCGGCCAATTCCGCCACCGGACAACTCAGATAACCCCGCTCATCAATATTTTCAATGATATAGTCACAAATGGCGATCATCGATTCCGGCTCGTTTAAATCCAGTAATTGTTCCTTTAAATAATCTTTTAAAGTTCTTTTCGCAACCACCAAGTTAAACAGGTCGGCGGATTCCCTATGGTCAATACCGGAATACTCCCGATCTTCAGCGTTCTTTACAATGTTTTGCAGCCAACGTTCCTCATCAGTATCGGCGCGCGTTTTGGGAGCAACATTTTCATCCTTTTGATCATGAGCATCTATCTTACTCTCTTCATTCGAGGCAACTTCCAATAACGGATTTTCGTCTAATTCACGCATTACCTCATGCTGCAATTCGGAAAGCGGCATTTGCAGTATTTTTAACGATTGTCGCATTTCGGGAGTGAGCAAAAGCTTTTGACGTTGCGCCGTTTCTTGAATGGTATTTAGTTGCATGATATCACCTCAAGGCAGTTTTAGGATCTAAGACATACTTTGCAATCACCTTAGCCACACCATCATCATCGTTGGCGGCGGTGACCAAATCGGCTTTCCGCTTAATCGCCGGGGCGGCGTTACCCATCGCCACACCTAACCCGGCATATTCCAGCATGGAAAGATCGTTTTCACTATCGCCAATTGCGATAATCTCTTCTCTCTTGATATTATAGTGCCGCGCCAGCAGCTCAACTCCTTTACCCTTGGTGATCCCCTTGCAATTAAGCTCAAGATTATTCGTCCAGGAACTGACTACTTCCAACGCTTCGTTTTGCGCGAATTCCTCACGTAGTCTTTGCAGCTTTTGGCGGTTAAAACCGATGACGACACACTTGACGATCCGTCCTTGTTCCGCGGCAATTACCCGTTTCCAGCTTTGATAGCCTCGGACCATCTTCCGCGCGTGCGTTGCGTTACGGCTAACGCCAGTCCTAAAAGATAATAACGCCCATCGAATCGTCATCAACCAACTACCATAATACTCTTTTTGGGGGGTATGAAAGTTGGGAGCGATCCGATATTGACGACACGTATTGAGGATTTGCGCCGCCAAATCCGGGCCCAGACAACTTTGATAAATCGGCTCTTCTTCTTTTGCGGCTTGAATATACGCCCCATTAGCGGCGATAATCGCGACCTCTATGCCGATCAGCCCGGAATGATATTGAGCGTCGGCATAAGTCCTGCCCGTGCTGATCACGATCCGCACGCCTTGGGCGTGCAATTTTTGTAACATAGCTATATTGGTTGCGCTAATCCGCTTGCGACGGTCCAAAAGCGTGCCATCCATATCAATACAGACCATTTTATAGGCCATGCTTCCGTTCCAACCTTTAACTGTTAATAATAGTCCGGCGCGCCTCCAAAATAGCCGCGGCGCTCATCGAAAACTCGTCCAGGCCGTATTCCAACAAAGTCGGAATCGCCTTGACATCACCGGCCATTTCCCCACACATGCCGCACCAGATACCTTCCCTATGGGCCGCTTCGATGGTCATGCGAATCAGTTGCAACACCGCCGGATGCATTGGATTATAAAGATGAGACACATTCTCATTCATCCGGTCTACCGCCAAAGTATACTGAATCAAATCGTTAGTGCCGATACTAAAAAAGTCGGCCTCTTTCGCTAGCGCCTCAGCAACCAGCGCCGCCGCGGGAATCTCAATCATTAGTCCAATGGGCGCTTGCTCGTTAAATGAAACGCCTTCCGTTTGCAACTCCCGCATACACTCTTGGACGACTCCCTTGGCGGCGCGAAACTCCGCCACGGAGCCGATCATCGGAAACATGATCTGGATATTGCCGTAGGCCGAAGCTTTCAACAACGCACGCAACTGGGTTTTAAACAATTCGGGCCGCGTCAGGCACAGGCGAATCGCCCGCAGGCCGAGAAACGGATTCATCTCATGCGGCAACGACAAGTAGGATAATTGCTTATCGCCGCCAATGTCTAAAGTACGAATAACGACCGGCTTACCCGCCATGGCTTCGGCCACCTGTTTATAGGCATGAAACTGCTCGTCTTCGGTCGGCAAATGTTCGCGTTCCATATATAAAAATTCCGTGCGGAACAAGCCGATCGCTTCGGCGCCGACGGCCAAGGCTTTGTCAACATCATCCGGTTTGCCGATATTGGCTGCTAAAATGACGTGCTTCCCATTCTTCGTAATCGTCGGAGTATGAATCAGTTTTTGCAATCCCTGTTTTGCCGCTGCAAAAGCGCGCTGTTTCTCGCGATAAGTTGC
The DNA here is from genome assembly GCA_050115405.1 of Bacillota bacterium. Taxonomy (GTDB): domain Bacteria; phylum Bacillota; class UBA4882; order UBA8346; family UBA8346; genus DATCLA01. Next base: position 147 of record JASFQO010000226.1, on the reverse strand, counting down.
CACGGTCTCCGGGTCGGGATTAACCACGACAACGCCCTCGCTCCCATCGACAATGATGAGATCGCCGGCGTTAACCGCCTTGGTGATATCCGTCAGCCCGACCACAGCCGGGATTTCCAGGCTACGGGCCATAATGGCGCTATGCGA